>VGTH01000020.1 GCA_016874755.1 Deltaproteobacteria bacterium
TCGGCGTATCCTTTCCTGCCTGCGCCAACAGGCAGCCTTTCGTTTTTAGATTCGCGAAAGGGTACGCCTACCTATTTCCTATTTCCACACGCTTTGATCATAGCTCAGTGGAGGTCTCGCAGGCTGCCAAGCGCTCACCGGCGATACCTTGGGGCAGAATATCGACGACACCACGATCACAACTCAGGTTAAAGCCAAGCTGGCAGCTGACAAAGGCTCGTCGATCACTCGGGTGCAGGTCGATACCAATCGCGGCGTCGTCGCCTTAACTGGCACCGTTGAAAGCACGGCGGATCGGGCCCGCGCCGAGCAAATTACCCGCAGCGTGAACGGCGTTAAGAATGTTGCTAACAATCTTCAGGTTCAAAAATAGTTAAGCCGGGCAAGGGGGCTAATGTCGCGAGCTTTGCGTGCTGTGGCGTTGGCAGTCTTGTTGGTGCTCGCTGGGTGCCAGGCGATTGAAGATCTCAAGTCCAATCCCAAGTTCGAAGATGCCAAGATATTAGCCACCGTGAAAGCGCAGTTGGCGCGCGAGGACCGCTCGACCATGCAGGAAATCGATGTCAACGTCGATGACGGCATCGTCAAACTGAAAGGCAACATCAGCAGCGCCGACAAGAAGAACAAAGCTGGCGAAATCGCCGCGAAAGTTAGGGGCGTCAAAAGCGTGGTCAACAATATCGAAGTAAAGCCGTGATGAGAGTCGGGGCGGCTGCTCCTGTCGCTCCGACGACTATTTGCCAAGCGAGTCGAGAAAACCGCTCTTTTCTAACTGATCGACGATCGATAGATCGACGAACTGTTCAGGCCGCGGCAGCGGCTTTTTCCCCGGATACTGATTTTCAATCATGAACTGGATCGCTTTGAGCGACGGGCGCGGGGTTTTTTGCAGCGTCGGCGCATAGTCTTGCCAGGTGCCGTCGAGAATGTCTTCGTCGTTCAGTTTGCCATATTTGCCCAAGACTTTTTTGCTGAACTCACGATCGGTCCGGTAGCGGTGCATGCCCCGGCTAAACGCGCGCATGAAGCGCAGCGCCGTGTCACGGTTCTGCGCCAGATAGCTTTTGGTTGTCATCACGGTGCCGTTGATGTCCTCGACGCCCAGGTCGGCGAAATTGATCAGCTCGCGCATGCCCATCTTTTGGGCTTTCGGATAAAGCGGATAACTTAGCGCGGCGACCTGGACAACGCCGTTCGCTAAAGCGGCGAAGGCTTCCGGCTGAGCTCCGAAGGTCAAGATGGCAACATCCTTGTTGGCTTCGAGATGGAAATGTTTGAGCGCGATGCGCATGACTTGATCCGAAGTCGAGCCGAAGGTTGTGATGCCGGCTTTCTTGCCTTTTAAGTCCGCGGCTTGTTTGATCTCGGGCCGGGCGAGCAATCTGAACGGCGATACGCTTCCCGTAGCGCCGATGATGACCACGTCGCTGCCGGCGACGTTGGCGGTGATCGCCGCGATGGCGCCGGCTTGAATGATCGGTGCGCTGCCGCCGAGCATGGCGGCGACCATGCGGCTACTGCCGCCGACGCGGATCAATTCGACGTCCAAACCTTCGTTGAGAAAATAACCGGCTTCTTTGGCGATCCACGCCGTCGCCCACGAGCCGGCGAAGCTCGGATAGAGCAGCCGTAGCTGGGTTGGCGCCGACGCGCCATGGGCTGCGGTGGCGCTGGATACCGCAGTGAGGATTAGCAAGAGCCGAAGCATCTTCAACATAGTTGGCAAGGTCCTCCGTAGTCAGTTTTTAGGCTATTCGCCGCGAGATTGCCAGTCGCACTAGCGTGGGCAGTATCGATGACTGCGCCCAGCCGATTGAGCTCTCGCACCAAGTCCTTACCGAAAGACGTAAGGCCGCTATGCCGCGGCTCGGCGGTTTGAATATCGCCGATCTCGTTGGTGCCGATGGGTTGGATTCTGCCAGGGATTGAATGTAGACATGAGCGATCGCATCGACAACAAACTATGTTAGCCGAGAATAGCGCAAAGTCTGCCGAAAGCCCGGAGCGCAGTTTTGCCGCCCAGGTCGGGCCGGTGTTTTTTCTCACCGGGATATTTCTTTTGAATTTTGTCGCGCGCGTCATCTTCTCGCCCTTGTTACCGACCATCGAGAGGGAACTTACGATCAGCCACGGCCAGGCGGGCTTTTTTTTTTCTGATTTCCGCCGGTTACTTGAGCGGCCTGCTTACTTCGGGATTTCTCTCATCGCGGACGACGCATCGCCGGACAATTTTTATCTCCGGAACGGGACTCGGTTTGGCCTTGTTTGGTTTGGCGCTGGCCCACGATCTTTGGGTTTTTCGCACCGGGCTGTATTTGCTGGGGCTCGCTGCCGGCCTCTACATGCCGTCTGCCATCGCTACGATCACATCGATGGTCGAACAGCGCCACTGGGGCAAGGCGATCGCGGTGCACGAGTTGGCGCCAAACTTGGCGTTCTTCTGCGGCCCGTTTATTGCCGAAGTGTTCTTGCGCCAGTGGAGTTGGCGCGCGGCATTGGGGAGCTTGGGGGCGACGTCAATTGCCATTACGCTCGCTTACTCGCAATGGGGCCGTGGCGGTGAGTCTCCTGGCGAGTCGCCGGCATCCAGCGCCTTTGGCGCCTTGGTGCGCACACCGGCGTTCTGGATCATGTTGATTCTTTTCGGCATGGGCGTCAGCTCCACCGTTGGTGTGTACGCGATGTTACCGCTCTATCTGGTCAGTGAAAGGAATATCGAAGCGACCTGGGCCAATACGCTGACCGCGTTCTCGCGCTCCTACGGCCCGATCCTTGGTGTGCTTGGCGGTTGGGCATCCGACCGCCTTGGGCCGAAGAAGACTATGACGGTCAGTTTGATCGTCACCGGCGTTTTGACCCTATTGCTGGGCGTCGTCGCCGACAATTGGATGGCGGTGTCCGTGGTGATCCAGCCCGCCCTCGCCGTGTGGTTTTTCCCCGCCGGTTTCGCTGCGCTGGCGGTCATCGCGCCGCCCCAGGCGCGCAATCTCGCCGTCGGCTTCACCATTCCATTCGGCTATTTGATAGGCGGCGGCGCCACACCCTGGTTTATCGGCCTCATGGGCGATGCCCACCTGTTCGCGCGCGGATTTGTTGTGACCGGAGTCTTGATCCTTTGCGCGGGGCTACTGGCGCTGTCGTTAAAGTTGCCGAGATACACGAAATGAAATTCGCGGTGCCTCGCGCAAAGGCGCAAAGCGCGCAAAGTCAAAACCCGTGTACGGGCGCGCTTCATCGCGCCCGTCTTACTGTTGCCTCATGCCTGTTGCCTTCGTCCGGTTGTCATAGCTGTTCCGTCTGTTCTATAACTTGCCCTTATGAAGCTCGAAGAATTCGCTCAGAAAATGCGCCAATGCTCCGACGTCGTAGTCTTCACCGGCGCTGGCATCAGCACCGAATCGGGCATTCCCGATTTCCGCAGCCCCGGCGGCATTTGGACGCGCTACCGGCCGGTGACGTTTCAAGAATATATGAGCAGCGAAGAGAAGCGCATCGAGGCCTGGAAGCGCCGCCTCGACGGCTGGGAGCAATACAAAAATGCCAAGCCCAACGTCGGCCACTATTTCGTCAACACGCTCAACGTCAAAGAAAAGCTGATCGGTTTGATCACACAGAACGTCGACGGCCTGCACAGCATGGCTGGGTTGCCGGACGAAAAAATTGTCGAGTTGCACGGCTCAAACCGAAAGATTCTTTGCATGAATTGCAGCAAAGAGTTCGAACCGGAGCCGATCGTTAACCGATTGCTTGGCGCGAGCGATTTTCAGTCGCCCAAGTGCGACACCTGCGGCGGCATTCTAAAGTCGGCGACTGTCTCTTTCGGGCAGGCGATGCCCGAGCAAGCGATGCAGACGGCGCACGAGTGGACCGAGCACGCTGAGGTATTCATTGTCATGGGCTCGTCGCTACAGGTGCAGCCAGCGGCATCGTTCCCGGTGATCGCCAAACGAAACGGCGCGGTTTTAGCGATTATCAACCGCGAAACCGGGCCGCTCGATGATATGGCCGATTTCGTCCACAACGGCGCCATTGGAGAATTTTGCGGCCGCTTCGGCGAAATGATCGCTGACGGATAAAAAGATTATCTCGCGCAGGGACGCAGGGAGCGCAGAGTTCGATTTTTCTATTCTTTTCTCTGCGTCCTTTGCGTGCTCTGCGCGAGGCACATCCGAATTTTGCGGAGGTTGCATGGCGGATTGGAAAATGATCGACGCGGACGGTCACATTCGTGAAGTCGAAAACGACGTCTTCGAGTACTTGCCCGACTGCTACAAAGCCCGGCGCGAGGCGGTGATGTATTTCCCGCTGCTGCCGCATCACGGCTGGCATCGGCAGGCCGGGCGCGAGGGGATTGGCCGGTCGTTTCTTATTCCCACGCTGCAAGACTGGCAGCAGGCGTTGGATATCGGCAAGCTCGAAGCGGCGGTGATTTATCCGACGCGCTTCATGCATATTGGGCAGGTCGGCATGACAGATTTTGCCGTCGACCTCTGCCGAGCCTACAACGACTATCTTTACGATCGCTTTTTGCGGCACGAGCGGCGTATGAAGGGCATGGCCCTCGTGCCGCTGCAGGATGTGGCCGCGGCGGTGAACGAGTTGCGCCGAGTGGTCAAAGATTTGGGTATGGTCGGGGCTATATTGCCAGCGGATGGTTTGCCACGGCCGCTCGGCCATCCAGAGTTTCATCCGGTTTATGAAGAAGCGGCGCGGCTAGGGTGCATGCTCGCCGTGCACGCGCAGAATTCGCTGCGCAACAACGATCTCTTCATGACGCGTGCCGAGGCGGCGACGTTGGCCCATGTCTGGCCGCAGATGCGTCAATTCACCAATTTGGTTTTTTCCGGTGTGCTTGGTCGCTTGCCCGATTTGAAGATCGCCTTTCTCGAAGCTGGCTGCGGCTGGGTGCCGTATTTGATGAGCAAGATGGGCAACCGTTTAGGTGAATTGGTGCCGGCGGCCAAATTAATCGAGCGCGGCCAGATCTATTTTCAATGCGGCGAAGAGATGACCACCAGCCGCGACTTGGATTTGCTCGGCGATGAATGCCTGTTCTGGGCCTCGGACTTTCCCCACGAGGGCATCGTCAGCATGGGCAAAGCGGTTAAAGAGTTTCTTGACCGCGAGGATATTCCCGATGCGTCGAAGCGAAAAATTAGCTACGACAATCCGAAACGGTTGTACGTGTTATAGAGATGTGTTGGGTTACGCTCCGCTAACCCGACCTACGAGTTCGGAGCGATCATGATGCTGGATGTGAAGTTTCCGACCACCGCCGAGAGTTTGTCGAGCACCGCTCTGGGTGTCAGTCCACCGGCCAACTCTCCGGTTGAGAAAGTTGAGCTAGCGGCGCGATTTTCAGTTCGAAGTTGGCGCCCCGGCCGCCTTTGCTTTCTTATCCGCAACGTATTTCTTCATAGCCGCCCGTTTCCTTTGCCGCGCCTTCTTGTGTAGATTTCTCCGTGCATCCTGTTTCATGATGGTGTTCCTCATGCGCCGCGGTGGCGGCGGGTTGCGGAGTAAATTTTTTCGCGGTCACGGCTCGGCAGTCAAGCCAGAGAAATTTCCCGGCCCGCCCTGAGCGAGCCGGGGAAGAGCTAATTTTGACGAGTTTACTGGACCGGAGTCGGAATCGGGATGTTGTAAACCTTGGCGACGTTTTCGCGGACAAGCTTCGCGCGCGTTTTGTCAGGGAGTGTGCCGAGGTCGCGGGCGACGATGTCACGGGAATTTGGCCATGTTGAGTTGCCGTGCGGGAAGTCGCTTGACCACATACAGTTGTCTTCGCCCCACCAATTGAGCATGTGCCCGCCGACCGCATCGTTGAAGAACGTCGTGTAGATCTGGTTGTGGAAGTATTCGCTCGGCGCTTTCTTGATTTTCAAGCCCTGGCGATTGCTGCCGTGCCGTTTGAAGTAGTAATCCCACTGCTCCAACACAAATGGAATCCAGCCGAGCTCGTTTTCGACCAGGACGATCTTTAGTTTGGGAAAGCGCTCGAGCACACCAGAATAGATTAGGTCATAAAGACTATCGACCGATTGGAACAGCTTCATGTTGACGCTGTTGTGTTCCGCGGTCATGCCTGTGGGGGTGTCGCCCTGGCCAAAGGTGCGGCTGCGGCTGTAGCCGTGGCCGCTCAAGATATGCAGGTTGACCGACATGTCGAGATCTTGCGACTTGGCCCAGAACTTGTCGTAGTGCGGCGACGAGAACGGCAGCTCCGCTGGCGGCACCTGCCAGATCACCGAGCCCTTCATGCCGGCCTTGCGGCAGCGCTCGAGCTCTTTGCAGGCTTCGTCACTGTCGTACATCGACAACATGGCGATGCCGATCATGCGGTCAGGCGCGGCGCTGCAGTAATCGATCAGCCAATCGTTGTAGACTCGGCAACAGGCGGCTTCCAACGCGTGGTCGTCGAGGCTCAGGCATTTCAGGCCGTGGGTCGGGTAGAGCACTTCGCCGCTTACGCCGTCGGCCGCCATCTCGGCGACCCGCTTGTTTTTCTCCTGGGCGCCGCCGGGAACGTCGTTAGGACGCTGGCCGCCGTAGTTGGGGGCGCGGTCTTGAAACGCCTTGGGCAATTCCTTCTGCCACAAGCCGGCCGGCTCGATAACGTGCGAGTCGGAGGAGATCAGAACTTCTTTGACAGTGAAATCATTCGGTTTCCCGTAGGTTCGGTCGAGAAATGGCATAGGCAGCTCCTTTATCTTTGAAATAAGATTGTCTTTCCTCTGGAATAGCTCAGACGCGGGGCAGGGCGCAAGGGGGGCAGGGTAATGGAAGATGGAGAATGGATAATTGAAATTGGGGCTTGCCTGGCACCCGCTGCCTATGCTGCGTTTCGTCGGCGCACAATCCTGATCGCTAGGTAGATAAACAGTGCGAGTAGGAGCGCAAGGGCCAGCCAGATGGTGCGATACGGCCGTGAAGCGACCGGTGCTGCCGGCTCTTCCCAGCGCGGCGCCAACGCCAAGTCGTTTTGGAAGCGCGCGGTTTTGAAATCATAAATGTAAACGCTTTGCCAGTCGAAGCACCTAAGCGGCGTTGCAAAGTTGATGTCGTCGCGACGGGTCGCCGCCGGAACATCGCCGGCCCGGTAAATACAAGTCTTAAATTCCAACGCCGTGTTCTTCACGCCGCTCGCGCGGACGAAGGCGCCGCTCGGGTAATCGGTCATGTAGACAACCGGCCGGTTCGGTTTTTGTTTGCCGTAATAGCGCTGGGTCTTATTGTCGTAGGAGCCAGGTCGGTTCCAGCGCGCAAGATAGATCCGGCCGTGTTCAGGATCGCTATTGTAAGCTGGGTCGGTGTCCTGCGAGTCGATGATCCAGTTGCGAAAACAGTAGGGCACGCTCTCACCGAAACTCAGCACCGTGTTGTTGATACTGCGCTTGATCACCCCGGGAGCGGCCTCCGATGTGTAGAAAACGCAGCCTCGCTTGAATTGCACGATGGCGTATTTTTCCAGCGCAGCCACGGTGTCGGTCTCGTATTCCATGATGACGCCGTTGCCGTAGGTGGGGTGCAGCGGATCGTCGCTGAACCAGATTTCGTTAACCGAAGTCGTCAGCGTAAAGCGTTTCAGGTCGCAGGTGTCGCTGGTCTGGCAATTGGGATTGAGAAACTCTTGCTTGGTCTGCGCGTGCGTGTGCACGTGGCCCTGGCCGGTGAAGTGCGCCTGGGCATTTCCGCCAAGGGCGGCGCCAAGCAACAATACCAAAAAAATGTGGAAAGTTTTCATTGAAAGTCGAACGACAGCCTAGCCGAAATCGATTCACAAACCTAGCCAAAAGATGAAATTCCGAATATGGTGCGCTGAAAAGTCACTCGTTCATTGGAGGTGCGCCATGTCTGAACTGTTGGCTACGGCTGAAAGCGCCGCCGGCAATGCGCCGCGCGGCTCATCCAATATTCGTCATCTCTCGCGCATGGAACTCGAAGGCGGCGGCCAGATCGTGCTCGATAAGGGCTACGCCTACGTTGGCCACCAGCACCGGCCCAACGGGACTACGATCCTAGATATCTCCGACCCGCGCAAGCCCAAGGTGGTCAGCACGCTCAAACCCAACCACGAGTTTTCCCACTCGCACAAGGCGCGTATCGTCGGTGACCTGATGTTCGTCAATTCCGAGTTCGAGCGCGGCCATGGGGCCAAGCTGCAAGGCTACGACGATGGCGGCTTTCGCATCTACGACGTCAAGGATCGGGCCAATCCCAAGCTGGTCAATTTCGTGAAAACCCACGGCAAGGGCGTGCATCGCTTCGACGTCGACGAGAACTACGCCTATATTTCGACGGAAATGGAAGGCTTCGTCGGCAACATTCTGGTGATCTACGATGTACGCAATCCGTCCAACGTGAAAGAAGTCTCACGCTGGTGGATGGATGGGCAGAATGTTGCAGCCGGGGAAACACCCCATCCCAAACACGCCGAGCATCGCCTCCATCACGGCATGCGCGCGGGCAGCGAAATCTACGCCGGCTGCTGGATGTCGGGCGTGTCGATCGTCGATGTCAGCGACATCAACAAACCGCGCACACTGTCGCACTACGAGTATGACCCGGCGTGCCCGGAGCCGACCCATACGTTTCTCAAAGTGCCGCACCCAATCGGCGGCAAACGGATCGCTGTGTCGACGGAAGAAGAGCGCTCCAACCGCGGCGCCGACAAAGGCAAACCCCACGCGCCGTTTCGCACCTGGGACGTGAGCGATGCGACCAAGCCGAAATTGCTGAGCTCCTGTTTTTTGCCCGAGTCATCGACGCCCTATCCCGCCGACAAAGTCCGCTGCGGCACGCATCAGCTTCGCGAAAAAGTCGACGAAGACAATCTAGTCTATGTCACCTGGTTTGCTGGCGGCCTGCGCGTGATGGATATCAGCGACCCGGCGAACCCGAAGGAGCGGGGATATTTCATTCCGAAGCCGGGCGATCGATTGGAAGCGCCGGAGACCAACGATGTGGCGAAGGATCATCGCGGGTTGTTGTGGGTGACGGATAAACAGAGGGGGTTGGATGTGATCGAGTACAAGAATTGAAAGTGGAAAATGGAAAATTGAAAACGACCGAAAATGCGGTTCGAGATAAGTCTTTTGCTTTTGCATTGCGTATCGTGAAGATGGCGAAGTTTCTCGAGACGCAGAAAAAAGAATTTGTATTGTCAAGGCAAGTGTTGCGGAGCGGAACATTGTCCATTATCAATTATCCTATTTCCCAGCCATGGCAAAATCGCTCAGAACATTTTTAGATGATTTTCGCCGCGCTTATCCCAGCGACGTCGTTTCCATCTCAAAAACGGTCAATCCGCTCGCCTACGACATCACCGCGATCGTCAAAAAACTCGGAGCGCTAAAGAAATTTCCCGTGTTGATGTTCGAAAAGCCATTGAATGCCCACGGTAAGCCGACCGACATGAAGGTCGTCATGAGCGCGGAAAATTCGCAGAAAAAGATTCAGGTGGCGCTCGGTTTGCCGGCGGAGATGGACCGCGCCGAGATGGCGCGCGAGTGTTTGCGCCGGGAGGCGGCGAGGGTTGGGCCGGTGATGGTCAGCAAAGACGCCGCGCCGCTGAAGGAGATCGTTCGCATTGGCGAGGCGGTCGATCTCTACGAGCTGCCGCTGCTCAAACATCACGAGATGGACGGCGGTCCCTATCTCGATATGTCCAGCGTTGCGAAGGATCGAGCCAGTGGCGTTTACAATTGCTCCTATCACCGCATGGAGGTGAAGGACCGTAACCACACCGGGTTTTTGATGACGCTGCAGCATATGTGGCGCATCTTTCGCGGCTACGAAGAAGCCGGCGAAGAGTGTCCGGTGGCAACGGTGATCGGCCATCATCCGGCCTATCAAATGGGCGCCTGCTACGGCGGGCCGTTCGAGATCAGCGAGTATGACATCATCGGCGGCTATCTCGGCGAGCCGCTGCGCCTCGTACCGTCAGAGACGTGGGGCGAGCGCCTGCTCGTGCCGGCGGATGCCGAGATCGTCATCGAAGGCGCGCTTCTCCCAGGCAAGCGCATGGTCGAGGGGCCTTTTGGCGAAGTCAATGGCTATCTCGGCGTGCAGGGCTTTCAACAGTCGGCACACTATGAAGTGCGCGCAATCACGCGCCGCCAGGGCGCGCTGCATACGTCGATTCTTACGCCCGAGGGGGACAAGCCGTGGATGGATCTCGCGCGCGAGGGCGCGTACCTGCGCCGCGCCCGCGAAGCTGTGCCTGGCGTTGTCGCGGTCTGTACTAGCGGGCGCCACGCGCTGCTCAATGTTTTCATTTCAATGAAAAAAATGTCCGAAGGCGACCCAGGCCGCGCCGCGGCAGCGGTGTTGACTTGGGATTGGGCGAAAAACGTTTTTGTCTTCGACGAAGATATCAACGTCTACGATCCGACTGAAATTCTTTGGGCCATCGCCACCCGGGTGCAGCCGCACTTACAGGTGTCGATTATCAAAGAAATCATGCGCGGCAGCTTGATCGATCCGTCGATGGTCAGCCCGCGCAAAACTTCCGCGATGATCGTCGACGCGACCAAACCCCTCGACCGGCCGTTCTCACCGGTCTCCAAATGCCCCGACGAAGCGCTGGCGCGCATTCGGCTTGAAGATTTCGTGCCAGGCGAAGTCTTGCAGCATATTCCCGTCGATCGGACGACGTATTGGGCGTGATCTTTCCGTTGTAAATTCAAGGTTGTGGTATTTATTGGGCTGAGGTTATCGCATGAGTTATAGAGTCGGCATCGATATTGGCGGCACGTTCACAGATTTTGTTGTGCTCGATGAAGCGGGCGGGGCGGTTTTTAGTTCTAAAGTCTTGAGCACGCCGGCGGATTTGGCCGAGGGCGTCATGAATGCGCTCGATGAATTCTTTGGTAAGGGCAAGCGGCCCGAGGATGTCTCGTTTTTGTTTCATGCGACTACAGTGGCGACTAATGCGTTGTTGGAGCGCAAGGGTGCGAAGACCTGGCTGTGTATCACGGAAGGTTTCACCGGCGTGTATGAAACGCCGGAGCTGGGCGAGACGCGCAGTGCGACCTATGATTATTTGACCTATCCCAAGCCGCCGATGCTGGTGCGGCAGCGCGAGACGATTCAGATTCCCGAGCGGGTCGATTTTCAAGGGAACGTTTTGCGCGCGCTGGATGAAGAGGAGACACGCAGGCGGCTGGCGCGCTTGCAAGGCACGGGCGTCGATTCGGTCGCGGTGAGCTTGATCTTTTCGTTCATGAATTCGGCGCACGAACAGCGCTTGCGCGAGTTGATTCACGAGGTCGTGCCGGATGCGCAGGTCTACCTTTCCAGCGAGACGCTCCCACAAATTCGCGAGTACCCGCGACTGACCACGACGGTGGTCAACGCTTACGTCGCGCCGGTGGTCAATCGCTACATTCATCGCCTCGAAGAGGCGCTCGAATCGCGGCGCATCACCAAGCCGCTCTACATCATGCAGTCCAACGGAGGTAGCCTCACCGGCGGCGCGCTGCGCAATATTCCGGTGCGCATGATCGAGTCCGGCCCAGCGGCGGGCGTGCTCGGTGCGGCGCATATTGGGCGCATGACCCAGCAGCTGAAAATCATTTCTTTCGACATGGGTGGGACGACGGCGAAGGCCGGCATCGTTGAAGATGGCGAGCCGCGTATTGTGCCGCGCTTTCAAGCTGGCGAGTGGTTGATCTCGACGCCGTCCATCGATCTGGTCGAAATCGGCGCCGGTGGCGGCAGCATCGCGTGGATCGATAGGGGCGGCCTCGTGAAAGTCGGGCCGCAGAGTGCCGGCGCGGTGCCCGGGCCGGCCTGCTATCCCAACGGCGGTGAGTTGCCGACGGTGACTGACGCGGATGTCGCGCTCGGTTGGTTAAACCCAGAGTTCTTCGTGGGCGGCAAATTTCACCTGAATCCGCAAGCCGCGCAAAACGCCATCGCCAAGCACATCGCTCAGCCGCTGAAGCTCGAACCGATCGAGGCGGCCAACGGGATTATTAAAATCGTCAGCTCGGGCATGGTCGAAGCGCTGCGGCTGGTCACTGTGTCGCGCGGCGAGGATCCGCGCGAATATCTGATGGTCGCCTTCGGCGGTGCCGGCCCGGTGCACGCGGCGCTGCTGGCGCAGGAATTGAAAATACCGCGTGTGCTCGTGCCCGCTTCGCCCGGCGTGCACTCTGCCATGGGCTTGTTAGTTTCCGACCTGAAACGCGACTACGTACAGACACATTTCGCCTTGCTGGAAAACGTCGACGTCACCGAGGTGGCGCGCCGCTTTGAGTCGATGGAGGCAACCGCGCAGCAGGAGTTCGAGTCCCAGGGTATAGCTCGAGAACAGATTGTCCACGAGCGCGCCATCGATTTGCGTTACAGCATTCAAAAATACGAGCTGCCAGTGCCTGTAGCGCGAGGCAACTTGAACGGTGAGATGAAATTGCAATGGCGCCGATTGTTCGATGAGACCCATGAGAAACATTTCGGCTCGCGGGCGGAAGATCAAAAAGTCGAATTGGTCAACTATCGGTTGACCACCAAAGTGATCGTGCCCAAACCGGTAGTCAATGAAGCGGCGCTGACACATGAGATTAGACAAGATGCCATCAAAGTGCGGCGCCAGGCTTACTTCGACGGCTGGCACGACACGCCGATCTACTATCGCGAGAAGCTGTTACCGGGCAATCGGGTAGCCGGGCCGGCGATCATTGAGCAGATGGATTCGACGACGGTGGTGCATCCGGGCATGAGCGCGGAGATCGATCGGTTTGGCAATATTATTATTGGAATCTGACGTTGAGACCCTACGATTCCGTCACCCCGGCGAAGGCCGGGGTCCATCTTGAAATCTGGATACCGGCCTGCGCCGGTATGACAAACCCGTAGGGTTTCTCTTATGTCTTGAGTTTGTTTGGCCGCGTAGGGTGTGCCGTGCGCACCATTTGCCAGGCAAGGAGAATAAATGGCAGCAAAGCTTGATCCCATCACTCTTGAACTGATCCAGTCCAAAGTTTCAAGCATCATCGAAGAGATGCGTATCGTTCTGTTTCATAGCGGCTATTCTACAGTTCTGCGCGAGTCGGAGGACGGCAGCGCTGGGCTGCTCGATGCCAGCCTGCGCACCGTGGCGGTATCGAAAAAATTGCCGCTCCATTTCGGCTCATTTGCCGCCATCGGCGATCACCTGAGCGACTATTACAAAACTGAAGATCTGGAAGAAGGTGACGTGCTGGTTTTCAACAATCCCTACACCGGCAACGTCACCCATCCCAACGACACGATGGTCTTCATCCCGGTCTTTGCCCAGGGCCAGTTGGTGGCGTTCACTGCGACCTTGGCCCACAAGGCCGACCTCGGTGGGCCGCGGACCGCCCATGTGCCACAAGACATGTGGGAAGAGGGATTAATGATCCCGCCGACGAAACTTTATGTGCGCGGCAAGGTCAACGTTGAAGTTGAGCGGCTGATTGCCGCCAATAGTCGTATTCCTGTGGAGACTTTGGGGGACTTGCGTGGCCAGGTCGCGGCGTGCCGCGTCGGTGCGGAGCGGATGCAGGAGCTGTGCGCGCGTTTTGGCGCTGAGACGGTGCGCGACGGCTGTAATGAGTTGATGACGCGGGTGGCGCGCCAGCTACGGGACGCGTTACGTGAAATTCCGGATGGCACTCAGGAAGCGGAAGGCTTGCTCGATCATGACGGCATCGGCTTTGACCGGCCGCGGCGCGTTCACGTAGTCGTCCAAAAGAAGGGCGATCAGATTCTCTTCGATTTCTCCGGTAGCGACGATCAGGCGCGTGGACCGGTGAATGTGACTAGCGCCCTGATCAAAAATACTTGCTACTTTGGTTTGATGGCGATGACCGACGCGAGTCTGCCGTTCAATCACGGATTCGTGGACGTCGTGCAGACGAAATTTAAGCCCGGCACCATCGTTAGCCCACGCCACGGCGGCCCGGTGTCCTATTACGTCCCGCTGGCCTATCTGACTGCAGATGTCGTCTTGCACGCGCTCGGAAAATTCAATCCCGCGCGCGCCGTCGGTTCTTCCGGCGGCGGTGGCGGCGTGCGCATCGCCAGCTCCGGCGGCAAGGGCGGCAAGCCCTGGGTGTTCATGGAGCTGCTGGATACCGCGCTAGGCGCCAGCAGCAAGCAGGACGGCGTATCGTTGATTCACGGCACCCTCGGTGTCGGCCAATTTCGCCCGGGCCCCATCGAAATTCATGAAACCGAATTCCCGATGCGCGTCTTGCGCTTCGAAGTGCGCACTGACTCGGGCGGACCGGGCAAGTTTCGCGGCGGCTGCGGCTGCACGCGCGAGTATCAGTTATTGCAAGATGCCGCCGTGCGCGTGCGCGGCAAAGGCGACATGCGCAGTAAATTTCCGCCCTGGGGCGTGCTTGGCGGCAAAGCCGCGCGCACCGGGTTCTACGCAGTCAACGGCAATGAGCTCGACGAGACCGTGCGCGAAGCGGCGCTCAAGCCCGGCGATAGTGTCTGCGTCAATATGAACGCCGGCGGTGGCTACGGCAATCCGCTTGAGCGCGATCCCGAATTGGTTTTGGGTGACGTGTTAGATGGCTACGTCTCGATCGATGGGGCGCGGCAAGATTATGGCGTGGTTATCGATGCCAAGACCGGCACGGTGGATTTGCCACGGACCGCGGAACTACGTCGACGGGCGTTGCTGTGAAATGAAACTGGCGCGCCCGCTATAAAACCGGGCGCGCCATTCGGAGTGTGACGCAGGGCTACTTCACAACTTCTAACCTTACTTCGGCTAACCCCTCGCGCAGCAGGCGCAGCTGCGCCGCGGCCGCGCGCGAGAGATCGATGACCCGGCCGGCCTGGGTGGGACCGCGATCGTTGATGCGCACGATCACCGAACGATTGTTCTTGACGTGAGTAACTTTCACTCGCGTGCCGAACGGCAGAGTTTGATGTGCGGCAGTCATGGCCCCAGGGTTGTAGCGCTGGCCGCTGGCGGTGCGCCGTCCATTCAAACCATTGTGATAGTAAGCTGCTAGCCCGGACATGGCATCGCCGCTGCCGGCAGGAGCGGCGGCTGGAGCCGCCGGCGCTGCGGCTTTTTGTTGTCCCATAACCGGGTTGCTTATCAACGTTGCGCCGAGCCACAGCGCGCTTGACGCCGCGGCGATGCCGTAGAAAAATCTTTTTTGCATGAACTCCTCCACTGGTGTTGTTCTGACGCACGGTTAGTAACCCAAACGCGGCCTTGGTTCAAGTAAAAAGTTGCGCTGGCGAGGGTAAGGAAAAACCAGCTATACTTGCCCGTTGAAACCACCGGGTCCCATCGATGTCGGCAATCTTCATCAGCTATCGCCGCGACGACAGCGCGCCCTATGCCGGGCGTCTTTACGATCGTCTATGCGCCCGCTTCGGCGCCGATCGTGTTTTCATGGACGTTGACGGCATCCCGCCGGGCGTCGATTTTGTCGCGCACATCGGCGCCAAGGTCGCATCCTGTGACACCATGATCGCGGTCATCGGCAAAAAGTGGTTGGAGGCGCGGGACGGTAACGGGCAGCGGCGCTTGGACGATCCGCATGATTTCGTCGTGCTCGAAGTCGCGCAAGGATTGCAGCGCGGCATTCCCGTAATCCCCGTGCTAGTCGGCGGCGCGAGTATGCCCAGGGCAGCCGATCTTCCAGACCCGCTGCGTGGCTTGGCCCAGCGCGAAGCGGTGAGTTTGCGCGACGATGAGTTCCATCGCGACGCCAACACGTTGATTACCGTGTTGGCCAAGCTTCCAGGACTGCAACGGCGCTCGACGGACAAGATAGACCCTCGGCAAGAACGGCTGCAGCGTCATACAAAGGCGCTTATCTGGAAGGCGCCGTTGGTCTTTGCGCTCGTCGCCTTTGCCATCTGGTGGCAAGGGCGCCGGGAATCGCAGCGGCCCGCACCGATTACGACCCACGCCGCGATAGCGCAGCCGTTGACCGGCGCGTGGGGTGCCGAAGTGACTTATCACTGGAACGCCAAACATAAAGAGGCGTTTTTCTTTCAACCGGAGGGCAATCGACTCTACGGCACGGCGAGCTTTCTCGGCCTCAAACGCGGCATCGATGACGGCAAGATTGAGGGCGGTGAGATTTTCTTCAGCGTGCGGTTTCAGGAGGATTCCGCGTCGGGGACGCGCGAGCGCAAAAACTACTATGGCGGCAAAATCGCCGGCAACGAGATTCGTTTCCGGCTGCAGGACGATCGCGGCAGTCCACCCCTGGAGTTTATCGCCACTCGTGTGGGTGAAGCGGGCCAGACTTTGCGCTAGGGTGGCTCCTAGCAGGAAGCAATGGAACGATCGCAATACATGGCGGCTGACACCCGTTAGTTCGTTAACGCTATGCTGCAGGAGCAATAGTTACCATGGCCTATCACGCTTTTGTTGCGATGCCGTTCGGTATCAAGGAGCGGTTCGACGCCAATGGCGCCAAAGAGCAGATCGACTTCAACAAAGTCTACAGCGATCTGATCAGGCCGGCTTTGGAAAGCGCGGGTTTTACGGTGTTTCGCGCCGACGAAGAACGGAGCGCCGGCAATATTCGCACCGATATGTTTCAGGAATTGCTGCTGGCCGACCTGGTCGTCGCCGACTTGTCGATCGACAATCCCAATGTTTGGTACGAGCTGGGCGTGCGCCACGCCTTGCGCCGCCGCGGTGTGATTCAGATTACCTGCCGCAGCGGGCCGACACCGTTTGACGTCTATACCGATCGGTCGTTGCGTTATCACATCAAGGCTGGCGCGGATAATCGCTTGGCGCCGGATCCGGATTTCGTCGAGATTGATAGAAAAGAAATCCGTGAATTTGCCGCGCAGACGATCAACTCCTGGTACGGCCGCAAGGTCAGTCCCGTGTATCATTTATTGCGCTATCTGCAGGAACCCGACTGGAAATCTTTGCGGGTCGAGGAAGCCCGCCAATTCTGGGAAGACTATGATCGCTATACGACCCGGATCGAAGTCGCGCGCAAGCGCCAGAAGCCCGGCGATATTCTAGTCTATGCCGAGGAAGCGCCGACGCGCGTCTTTCGCGTTGAGACCTTTCAGGTTGCCGGCAGAGCCTTGCTGTCTTTAGGCCAGTTTCGTTTTGCCTTGGCGCAGTATGAAAACGCCCTCACTATCAAGCCCAATGATCTGGAGAGCCGGCGGCAGAAGGGGTTGTTGCTGGGCCGTCTGAAAAAGCATGATGAAGCCAAGGAATGGGTCGAAACCGTACTGCGCGATTTTCCCGACGATGCCGAGAGTTGGGCGCTTTTGGGGCGAGTGGAGAAGGAAAACTGGGTCGACTTGTGGCGCAAAGACGGCAAGAGCTCTGAGCAAATGCGCAAAGACGCGGGCGATGACGAAGCCTTGCTGCGTGAAGCGGTGAACGCCTACGCGACCGGCTATCGCAAAGATCCCAGCCATTTTTATTCCGGTATCAACGCGATCACGTTGCTCCACCTCCAAGCGCACCTAACCGGCAAACAAGAGCGTCTGGATGTGCGCAAAGAAATGGAAGGCGGCGTGCGTTGGGCGGTGCGCGGCGCCCTGGAGAAAGACCCCAAAGACTACTGGGCACGAGTTACCTTGGCTGAGTTGGAAGTCCTAGAGAGCGATAGCCCAATCGTTCAAAGTGCCTATCGCAGCGCCGTTGCGGTGGCGGAAAAAGACTGGTTCAAGTTGGTCTCTTCGCGCGATCAGTTGCACTTGCTGCAGGACCTCGGTTTTCGCGCGGAGGCGGTAAAAACCGGTTTGAAGACTTTGGAGCGCGCGTTGAGCCGCATCACGGCGCCGGAGAAGGCCTGGGCACCGCGCCAAGTATTTCTTTTTAGTGGACACATGGTCGATGCCCCGGATCGTCCGCAGCCGCGCTTCCCGCCCGGCCAAGAAGCCGTCGCCGCGCAGGCAATTGCCGCGAAGCTGGCTGAGCTCGGCGCCGGTCCGGACGACATCGCGATTTGCGGCGGCGCTTGCGGCGGCGATCTGCTTTTCGCCGAAGCCTGCGTCGCGCGCGGGCTGCGTGTCGAGCTGCGCCTGGCTTATGATGAACCGACGTTCATCAAGCATTCGGTGGCATTTGCCGGCGACGCCTGGGTGGAGCGTTTTTACAAAGTGAAAGCACAGCCGAAAACCGCTGTCTTGATTATGGCCGATGAGCTTGGAGCTGTGCCCAAGGATGTTAACCACTACTCGCGCACCAATCTCTGGCAGCTCTATAGCGCACTCGCCTGGGGGCCGGAGAAAGTTCGCTTTGTCTGCCTGTGGAATCGCAAGGGCGGCGACGGTCCGGGCGGCACCGAGCATATGCACGACACGGTGCAGAGCTACTCGGGGCGGGTCCACGTGCTCGATACGACGAAGCTTTGGTAGTCGAGGAATCGATATGAGTCTTGCAGACAGAATCGCAGCCAAAGGTCCAAAGAAAATACTCGCCCTCGACGGCGGCGGTATTCGCGGCATCCTAACGGTCGAGATTCTAGCTGAAATCGAACGGTTGCTGCGCCAGAGGGCGGGCGGGCAAGCCGACTTCGTGCTTGCCGATTATTTTGATTTCTTTGCCGGCACGAGCACCGGCGCGATTATCGCGGCCTGTCTTTCTTGGGGCATGACGGTGGGCAAAGTGCGCCAGTTTTATCTCGACAACGGCAAGGAGATGTTCGACAAGGCATCGCTCCTGCGGCGCCATCGTTACAAGTTTGAAGACGAAAAACTGTCCAATCGCCTGAGAGAAGAATTCGGCGCCGACACAACTCTCGGTACGGATAAGCTGCGCAGTTTGCTTATGTGCGTGATGCGCAATGCCAGCACGGATTCGCCGTGGCCGGTCTCCAACAACCCGCATGCGAAATACAACAATCGCAGTCGACAGGATTGCAACTTGAACCTGCCACTCTGGCAACTGATTCGCGCGAGTACCGCGGCGCCGACCTATTTTCCGCCAGAGGTAGTGCAGATCGGTGACAAGGAGTTTATCTTCGTCGACGGCGGCATCACCATGTACAACAATCCAGCGTTTCAGGCGTTCCTCATGGCAACCGTCGAGCCTTACAACATAGATTGGCCCACCGGCGCAGACAAAACGTTGATCGTTTCAGTCGGCACTGGCACCAGCCCGGACGCGAACAAGGATCTGAAGCCCGAAGAAATGAATCTACTTTACAACGCCGGCTCCATACCGTCGGCTCTGATGTCTGCAGCGTTGAACGAACAAGACTTTCTCTGTCGCGTGTTCGGCAACTGCTTGGCGGGTGGTCCGCTGGACCGCGAAATCGGTGACATGATCGGCAAGCGCGGACCGGTCAAAGACAAACTGTTTACCTATATGCGTTTCAACGCGGAATTGACGCGCAGCGGGCTCGATACACTTGGGCTAAATGACATTGAACCGAAAAACGTCCAGCAATTGGATTCCATTGAATTTATTCCAGACTTGCAGCGCGTGGGCCAAGCCGTCGCAGCACAAAAAGTAAAAGCGGAGCATTTCAGTGGATTCTAAACTTTGCTTTCTGCTTCATAACTCTGCCGTGGCGCGCTCAAGGCCAGTGGAGTTCTTGACCCGATAGTTAGCGCTCTATATCCTCACTCCCAGCGAATATGGACCAGGAAATTATTTCCCGCTTGAAGAAGCGCATCAGCGCTGAAGGGCTCGACGCCATCGTCGCGCTCTCTCCGGAAAACGTCGCCTACGTCTCTGGCTTCGTGGTGCCGTCGCAGTCGCTGATGCGCTGGCGCCATGCCGCAGTGATCGTTACTGCCAATGGCAAAATCTCCATGGTGGCCATCGACATGGAAGCGACGACGGTGCGCGCGCATGCGGGTATCGACGATTTGCGCATCTACCGGGAGTTTTCCGACGATCCGATGGACAAGCTGTCGGAGGCTCTCCAGGATCTAAAACTCGACTGTGCCAAAGTGGCTGTCGAGATGGAGTTTCTGCCAGCCAAGGATTTTGCCACTCTGCAAAAGAATTTGCCCAACGTGAATTGGATGGCGGCTGACGCGATTTTTAACAAAGCGCGTCAGATCAAGACTCCCGGCGAGCTGGCGCTCCTGCGCTCGCTCAGCAAGTTGACCGACAATGCGATAGGGACGGCATTGCGCTCGGCCAAGGTCGGCATGAGCGAGCTGGAGCTTGCTGGGACATTGTTGAAAACCTTGTTTGCCGGCGGGGCTGAGAGCTATAAGCTCATGATCATCGCCTCCGGCGAGCGCAGCGAGTTTCCCAATGTCGGGCCCACCGACCGCAGGCTTAAGCACGGCGACATCATTCGCATGGAGATCTTCGGGCAGAAGTTTGGTTATTTGACCGGCATTTGCCGCACCGCGGTGGTCGGCGATGCGACGCCGGAGCAATATAAGATTTGGTCAAACCTGATCGAATGCAAATATCTGGTCATGGACTTGATCAAACCGGGCGCGAGCTGCCCGGAGATTTACCGAAAGTTTTTAGAGAAATTCAGCCAGCTCGGCTTCGAGCCGATCAGTTTCGTCGCCCATGGCATTGGGCTGTATTTACACGAAGAGCCCTACATGGGGCGCTACGGCAACGAAATTGTCGAAGCGGGGATGGTCGGTGCCTTTGAGCCGTTGGTCTATATTCCTGGCCGCTTCGGCATGCAGAACAAAGACATGTTCGCGGTTTCAGAGAAGGGCTGTGAATTGCTGTCGGATGTGACGCCGACGGATACGTTGTTGAGAGTGGGGTAGTTCGGATTTATCTCGCGCAGAGGGCGCAAAGAAAGAGGCGTGCTCGGAGCGGGGAAAGCATTGTAAGAATTAGAGACTGTTTTCAGGCCACATGAAGATTACCAAAATCGAAACGATTCCCATTCGCTTGCCAACCCGACGGGTGCACCAGTGGGCCAGTTTGACGACACCGATTGGTGTCTACGTCATCGTCAAAGTTCACACCGATCAGGGGTTGGTCGGCCTGGGCGAAGCGCCGGTGCTGAAAGACTGGGGCGGCGACAACGGCAAGTATTTCGGCGAGACGCCGAAGACCACCGCGCACATCATCAACGATATTCTCGCGCCGGCTTTGAAAGACCAGGACCCGGCGCGTTTTGAGGCGATCCACGGGCTGATGGACAAAGCCGTGAAAGGTTACCCGTATTGCAAGGCGGCCATCGATGGCGCGTTGTACGACGTTGTTGGCAAGGCGCTGGGCGTGCCGGCCTATCAACTGCTCGGTGGTCTGTTTCGCGACCGGGTGCCGATTGCGCATAGCCTGGGTCTGATGGAGATCGAGAAGGCAGTTGACGAAGCCAAGCAGGCTATCGCCGAAGGTGTAAAGACCATCAAGCTTAAAGGCGGAGTTGAAGCCAAGCGCGATGTTGAACTAGTGAAGCAGGTTCGCAAGGCCATCGGTCCAGATCTGAACATTTGTGTGGACGCGAACCAGGGCTATCCGACGCCGAAGGCGGCGGTGAAGATCACCAAGGCGATGGAAGAGTTTAATCTGCTTTATATGGAACAGCCGGTGGAAGGCATTGACCGCATGGCGGAAGTGGCGGCACGCGTCGACACGCCGATCATGGCCGACGAAAGCGCCTGGACGGCGGAGGATGTACTGGAGATCATCAAGAAGAAAGCGGCCGACGTAATTTCGATCTATACGACCAAGCCAGGCGGTATGTTCAAAGGGAAAAAAGTCGCCGCGGTGGCGGAAGCTGCCGGTTTGAAGTGTAACGTCAACGGCTCGGTGGAAACCGGCGTCGGCAACGCCGCCAATATTCATCTCGCCGCTTCGACCGGAGTCGTTACGTATGGCTGCGTGGTGCCGGTGTCGTCGCCCAAAGAAAAAGCCAAGCAGGGTATCGCCGGGATTTACTATCAAGACGATATCATCAGCGAGCCGTTTGCTTTCGACAATGGTGACGTGATCGTCTCATCGAAGCCCGGGTTAGGGATTGAGCTCGACGAAGGCAAGCTGAAACATTATCGGATCGATTTGTAAGCGTGAATCCAAGTGCGCCGCCGGAATTATCGTTGGAGCAGATCGCGGTTGAGCCGCGTGAAATCGCTGGCGAGTGGCGTGTGACTTTTCGTGTGGTTAATCGTGGGGCAGGACGACTAGAAATCGACGCCGCGCGCCTGCCGCATGGGCAGTTCAAGTCGGAAAATATTCGCTTCGCCCGACCGCTGCTGCTCGATGCTCAAGCCGATGCTAACTTCACAGCAGAAGTTCACTGTAAAGAACCGCCGGGGTTGGTGACGGAGAATGCCTTCGTGCTTCTGTACGTTCGGTACCTGGGTGAAAGCTGGCGCATTTTCGTTCGTGTTCGGGTCGTGGTGGATAAAAATGGTTTGCCGGATAGCGCGGTGGAGTCCATCACCGTGCAACAAGTCGGATTTTCCGGAGTGGCGACATGAGCAAAGAAGACGATCTCTACATTCTCAAACGCATGCGCGGCTGACACAGCAATTGAGGCCTGGGCTTCGAAGAGACCACGGGCATGGTCTCCAACGCTGTTAGAAAGTCACAAGACGAAGTCGTCGCGGCGTTAAAGCGCCTGCGCGCCAATCACAGCGACGACGCGGAATACAAGGGATTGCGAAGAGATTTGCCGAAGGAATGGCCGATCTGAGGTGAGTTTCGTGTTCCGAGTTTCGGGTTTCGGGTTGCCGGAACGCGAAGCCTGAGACTTTGAACCAAAAACTCAGACCTCTTCCCCCGCCTCGGGGGAAGATTGAAATGGGGGCTCGTTGCAGAGCGCGTGTCTGCCCTCTCTCTAACTCTCCCCCGAAACGGGGGCGAGAATCGGATTGCCTTTATCGCTTCGCTCTTGGCTTTCTCCTCTGGCTCCCTGCTACGAACGCAGCCGCACTTGAGGTTGACGTAGATTCAGGTTGGCGACCCCGCCCCAAAACTCCCGCTTGCCAGTCATCGCCTGCACGTGGCCGTCCCATTCGAGGGTGAACGCAGTCAATCCCAGTTTGACCGCGGCGCGGATTTTGTTCTGTGTCACCTCGTCGGTGGCAAGTTGGCGAATCGCGGCGATTTGCCGGCTGCCGTGGCCTTCGTCCTGGGCGGCGTGCAACTGGTACGTCGCCGCGGCGCGTGGGGAAAATTTGTAGAACTCGGTCAGCTCGCGATACACTTTTTCGGAAATCTTTCCCGCACCGCCCAGTTGGCTTTCGACAAAGGCGAGCATGGCGACGCCTTCCAAAGCTGAGCGTCGCTGGCAGCAGCCGATGATCATTTCGATCGCCGCCAGCGTGCCTGGCGCCGGCTCGGCATTGTCCGCTGCTTCGCGCGTGATGCCGCCTTCTTCGAGAAACTGCAGCATGATGTCGACATGCGTGCGCTTGCCGCCGAGCTCTTCCATGAAATTTTCCAGCACGGTTTCCATGACAGCGTATTCTTTGGCGGATACGGCGTTGATCGCCATGTAACCAAAGAAAATCGGGTTGGTGCGCACGCGCAGGTAGTGCTGCACCTCGCCAAGAATAATCTGCTCCTTGCGCCAGCGATGCTTGATGATGCCGTCGAACCAGGGGTGCTGCTCCATCGGCACTTCGGCGGCGTAGGACCAGAGTTCTTCGATGAATCGATCTTGGGTCATGGCGTGCCTCCCTTGGTGCCAGCTTAGTCGTTTCGCGAAAAAACAAAAAGGCCGAGCGAACGGAGTTCGCTCGGCCCGTTTGTCACTGTCGAGCAAAGAGCTTACCCAACGGCGCGAATTTTCGTGTCGCCCTTCTCCACCCGCGCCTTCAGGCGCGGGTAGAAACGCAGCGGGTTGTCCCAGAAGATTTTTCGTTTCAGCTCGTCGCTCACGTCCTTGCGGTTGATCAAGTTTGGAATGTCATGGCTAAAGTCGCGCTGGTCGCGCTCGTGGGGGTAATCCGACGCCCAAATGAGCGTGTTGTCGTTGGCGACCTGTGCGGCCAAGGGTAAGGCGGATTCTTCGACTTCGACGGCGAAGAAAATATTGCCTTTCTTCACATATTCGCTCGGTCTCAGTTTGCAGCGCGGCGAGTAGTGGCCTTTGCGTTCTTGCTCCTCATCCATGCGGTCCATCATGTAAGGCAGCCAGCCGACGCCGCATTCGATGCAGCCGAATTTGAGATTGGGATAAAGCTCGAAGACGCCTTCGAACATCAGTGAAACGAAATGGCGAATCTGCGCGAAGGGATGTTCCAAGGTGTGACCAATGGTAAAATTATTCACCATGTCGAGCCCCAGCGCTGGCGTGCTGAGGCCGCCATGGGTGGAGATCGGCACGTCGAGTCTTTGGGCCTCTTCCCAAAGCGGGTAGAAATCGGCGCCACTGTAGAGCCGCCCGCCCGGTGCGACCGCCGGCAACACGGCGCCCACCATGCCCAAGTCGTTCACCGCTCGGCGCAATTCTTTCACTGCTTCGCCGATGTCCTGAATCGGCAGTAGAGCCACGCCCACTAGCCGCGGGCTGACGGCCATGAATTTGTTGTAGAGCCAATCGTTGTAGGCGCGCGCCATGCAAATGGCCCAGTCGTGATCTTGAATCGCGCCGTGGGTGAGCCCCTGGGTTGGATAGAGAACCGTCAGCTCGATCTTATTGATATCGAGGAAGCGCAACCAATCTTGCGCATTGGGGCCGGTGCCGCCGCCGGCCCAGCCGCCTTTTTTGCGCAGCGAGCGCAGAAAGCCGTCCATCGTAAGACCCGGCCAAAACGAATAGCTCTGGTGCCATTCGAGGTCGTTGTACGGCGCGCCGATAAATTCGCGCAGCTCGCTGTCGAGCTCCATGACGTGGCCGTCGGCGTCGATGATGCGGTAGTCCATGAAAACCCTCCGGGTTTTTTGTTTCGAGTTTCGAGTCTCGGGTTTTCGCTCGGTTGGCAGGTTCAACCCGAAACCCGGAACTCGACACCCGAAACAGTTAAGTAGTTCTCGTGTTCTCGGTGAACAGCTCTTCTACTTTTAGTTTCCGTCCGAGCATGCCCTGCTGGTCGGCGAATTTGATTAGGTTCTCGACGTCATTATAGTTCTCTTTGAGGCCCTGGTAGAACGGGTCCTTGCCGAAGAATTTACGCTCTTCTTCGAGATAGGATCTGCCCCAGGCGAAGCTCAGCCGATGGGGCTGCTCCATGAAATCGTTGTACGCTCTGCGCGAGGCGAGCAGCGCCTCGTATAAACTCGTTGCCACCCAGGGATCGCGGTCGAGGATTTCTTTTTTGATCACCACCGGGTGCATGATCGGGAAAATGCCCGTCTTTTTATAATAAGCGCGTTCTTCTTGCTCGAATTCTGGAAATAGCCGTTGCACGCTGCCTTCGCCGCGGATCCAGCGGCGCGGTAAATCCGGCTCCACTTCGGCGTCGACTTTGCCTTCGACTAGCAGGTCTTCGAGCTTGCGATTGCCTTCGACGAACTCGACTTTGATGTGCGGCGGCAGTTTGAAGCCGACGTGCTCCTTATTCACGATCACCCACGTGACGTCGCCGACGCCCAGG
This sequence comes from Deltaproteobacteria bacterium, assembly GCA_016874755.1. Taxonomy (NCBI): domain Bacteria; kingdom Pseudomonadati; phylum Myxococcota; class Myxococcia; species Deltaproteobacteria bacterium. Next base: position 25,417 of record VGTH01000020.1, read on the forward strand.
TCATAGCTGTTCATCAGCATGCCCTTGGTGACCAATGCTAGCGTGTTCTCGTAACTCCGCAGACCGATGCGGCCGCCTTTGAGATCGGAAGGTTTCTTGACGCCCGAACCGGTTTTGATGAAGCAGAACTTGTGGCCCCACATGCGTCTTGGGAAAAACGGGATGGCTTGCAGCCGGTCGATGTCCTGACCACGCGCGACTAAATAAGACGACATGGAAAACTCGCAGGCGTCGTACTCGCCATGGTGGAACATGCGCTCGTGGCGGATACCACTTTCGACGGTGATGACGTTCAAGTCGAGTCCTTCGGCTTCGACGGTGCCGTCTTTCAGCGGCTGCAAATAGTCATACTTGTCGAAGGCGATGGTGAGTTTTAGTTTAGCCATGTTGGTTCCTCTTATAGTTTTTTGCCGAAGACGCGATCGATGAAGCCACGCAGCATGCCTTGCACCAGCACGCCGCCGCCTTGCACGTAGACCAACGTGGCGTCGATGCCGTGCTTTTTCAGAAAGCCCATATCGCGGGGGACCCACAACGCCGTGTTGTTGAGCGTCATGGTCGAGTAGGCGAGGTAGCTTTCCTTGCTCGAACTGGGGCTGGAAAAGGATAGCGTGAAGGCAAAAGCACAGATAGCCAGAGCGAATTTCGTCATGGCGCGATCATAAAAGCGCGCTAGCGCGCTGTCAACGAACTTGGCCCTTCTGCAGCAGCTCTTCGACCAGCGTCGCATCGGCCACTTGGGTCCACGGAATGGTGGCCGCGCCTTCGGAGTCGAGAATGGCGCGCACGGCGTCGGCAGTGACGCGCAGGTCGTCGATGATCAACGGGGCGTAGACGTTGTAAGATTCCACCGCTGTTGCCTCATCGGTGCCGAAGAACTGCCGCATGAACTGCACCGCTTCGCTTTTCTGAGTCTTGATCCAGCGCATGGCCTCCATTTGGGCCAGGATCATGCGTTTGATCGACTCGCGCTCGCGCTGAATCTTCGCAGTTGTCGTTGACAAACCGGTGAAGGGAATGTGCAGCACGTCGCCGGCGCTGCCGAGAAAGCGATAGCCCTGCTGCTTGGCCAAAACGGAATGGGGCAGGGATAGCGTCGCCGCGTCCATCTGCCCAGAGAGCAGCGATTGAAAGCGCGTTTCGGAAGCGCCGACGGAGAGCATGGCGACGTCCCGGCGCGGATCGAGCCCGGCCTTTTGCAAGAGCGCGCGGGCGACCAACTCGTCGGTGGCGCCGACATTGGAGATGGCGATCTTCTTGCCTTTTAACTCAACGAGGGATTTGTAGCTGCCGCGCGCCACCAGAGTATGAAATGACGATTTCAAGCCGATGGTGACGAGCTTCAGCGGCAAGCCCTTCACCGCCGAGCGGATCACCGTGCTTGTCATCATCGAGTAATCGATCTCGCCTGCTTGCACGGCGACCACCGACAGGTTGGGGCGAATCGTGATCACTTCGGAGTCGAAGCCCTGTTTGCGGAAGAAGCCCTTTTCGTGGGCCGCCCAGACGTCGAAGAACCCGATCGATTTAGACGACACGCCGATGCGGACGCGCTCGCGCGGCCGCTCCGCGGCGAGCGACGAAGTCGCGACAAGCAGCAAGACAAGGGACAGAGAAAAGCACCTTCGCTGATTCATAACCCAAGAAAGTAGCAGGGGTTGCGGCCCGTGTCGATTGGGGCGTGCTCACATTTGCTCACATTGACACGCCAACGACGCAGGTGCTAAGGGAAAACCACCTTCACAGTGAAAGGAGTGTATTATGCGATTCCAAAACAAGTCGGTCATCATCACGGGTGGCGGCGGCAAGATCGGCAAAGCCTACGCGATGGGGTTCGCCAAAGAGGGAGCGAAAGTCGCGCTGCCGGACATCGCCAGCGCCGATCACGTCGTCAAAGCGATCAAAGATATGGGCGGCACGGCGATCAGCATGGCCTGCGACGTGTCGGACGAGAAGAGCGTCAAGGCAATGGTCGATCAGGTGGCCAAAGAGTTCGGCAGCGTCGATGTGCTCGTCAACAACGCTGCGTATTTTATGACGGTTAAGAAAAGCGTGTTCTGGGAAATGGAAGTCGACGAATTCGACAAAGGCATGGCCGTCAACGTGCGCGGATCGTGGCTCTGCGCCAAAGCGGCATTCCCACATATGAAGCAAGCGGGCAAAGGCAAAATCATCAATATCTCTTCGGGGACTGCTTTGAATGGCGGCCAGAACTACATTCACTACGTGACCTCAAAAGGGGCGTTGATCGCCATGACGCGGGCGATGGCGAAAGAGTTAGGCGACTACAACATTTGCGTGAATACGGTGGCGCCGGGGTTTGTCGTCACCGAAGGACGTGCGGTGGACGCAGCGTTTAACGCCAGCCGCGTCGCCAATCGGGCGTTGAAGCGCGTCCAGGTGGAGAACGACTTGGTCGGCACCGTGATGTTTCTCGCCTCGTCCGAGAGCGATTTTATGACTGGGCAATTGTTGAACGTCGACGGTGGGGCGCATTTTGTGGGGTAGAATAGTTTAGGCATGTTTTGTTCCCCCCTTTGAAAAAAGCGGGGCTAGGGGGGATTTGCGAATAGGTGCAAAAGAAAATCCCCCTCGGTGCCGCTTTTTCAAAAGGGGAAGTTGAAATCTTGCTGAGGTAAGTGATGCTTTTTTGGGCGAAGAAAGAGTTCTTGCTGTTGGGTATTCTTGTAATTGCCACCCCTTGTTTTTTGGTTTCGCCGGCCTCGGCGCAGAAGCTCACCATCGCTTGGACTTCGGTGAGCGCGTTTAACTCACCGTTTTGGATCATGCCGGACGCGGGGTTTTATAAGCAGGAAGGGATGGACGTCGACACGCTGTTCATTCTCAGTTCGCCGACGGCGGCGAAGGCGACGCTGGCGGGGGATATTTCGATCAGCTCACAGAACAGTCAGGTGGTATCGGACTCCGGTTTGGCGGGTGGCGACCTGGTCGCCATGGGAGCGGTGGTCAATATGGTGCCGTTTTACATCATGTCGATTCCTGAGGTGAGAACCGTTGCTGACCTCAAGGGGAAGTCGGTCGGTATTTCTCGCTTTGGCGCTGCCTCAGATTTTGGCACCCGGATGTTTCTGGGCAAGCACGGCCTGGAGGCCGGCAAGGATGTGCCGTTCATACAGATCGGCGGGCAGCCCGAGATTGCGGTGGCCCTGTCGAAGAAACTGATCGCCGCCGCGGCGATGTCGCAGCCGTCGGCGGCTGTGGCCGAGCAACAGGGCGCGCGGCTATTGGCCAATATGGTGAAGGATGAGATCCCTTTTGTGCACCTGGCGATCACCACGACTAAGAGATTCCTGAAAGAAAAAAGACCGCAAGCGAAGGCGTTCCTGCGCGCCTATGCCCGTTCGATGCATTTTCTTTACAACCGCAAAGAAGAAACCTTGGCGATTATTCAGAAGTACACTAAAGTGAAGGACCCGAAGATTCTCGACGCCACGCTCAAATATGGCTATGAGTTCATGGAAAAAATCCCACTCGTCAAGCCCGCCGGCTTTCAAGTCACTCTCGATGAGATTGCGCGGACCAATCCGAAAGCCAAACAATTTAAGCCAGCGCAGTTCTACGACAACAGCGTGGTGCAGGAGTTGGTGGATGAGGGGTTCTTCACCAAGCTTTGGGGGAAAGCGCCTTGACGGAAGATGAATGGGTGTTGGAGTAGTGGAGTGATGGGATTTCGGACGATATTCGCCTGGTCGGTGATTTTCTTTGCTGGGCTTTGGTCGACGCCCGCCGATGCGCAGAAGCTGATTGCCGCGTGGTCGTCGGTGAGTGCGGTGAACTCGCCGCTTTGGATCATGCACGACGCGGGCTTCTTCAAGCAGGAAGGTCTCGATGTCGATCTGATTTTCGTCCTCAGCTCACCGACCGTGGCGAAAGCGACGCTCGCGGGCGAGGTCGCCGTTTCTGGCGCCAACAGCCAGGTGGTGGTCGACTCGGGTTTGGCCGGCGCCGATTTGATTGCCATGGGCGCGATGTCGAACGTCGTGGCGTTTTACATCATGGGCAACCCCGATATTAAAACCGTTGCCGATCTGCGCGGCAAAACCGTCGGTATCACCCGTTTCGGGTCGTCGAGCGATTTTGGCATGCGCATGCTGCTCGCCAAGCATGGGCTTGAGGCCAACAAAGATGTCGCTTTCGTGCAGATCGGCGGCATGCCGGAGATTGCCGCGGCGTTGTCGAAGAAGATCATTGCCGCGGCGCCGATGTCGCAGCCCATGGCCTACGTGGCGGAGCAAGGCGGAGCCAAGGTTTTGGCTAATCTCGCGAGCGAAGAAGTGCCGTTCATGCACATGGGCTTTACCACCACGCGCAAGTTTTTGAAAGAAAAACGCAGCCAAGCGAAGGCGATGATCCGTGCCTACGGCCGCGCGCTGCACTTTCTACACACGCGCAGGGAGCAGACCCGAGCCATCTTCGCGCGCTACACCAAGATCAACGACGTGGGCATGCTCGACGGCAGCATCAAGTACGGCCAAGATTTTCTTGAAAAGATTCCGTTTGTGAAACCTGCGGCGTTTCAGGTGACGCTCGATGAAGTCGCGCGGAGCAACCCCAAAGCCAAACAGGCCAAGCCGCAGCAATTTTACGATAACAGTTTGGTTCAAGAAGTGGTCGACGAGGGGTTTTTCACCAAACTGTGGGGGCGTGGCCTTTAGAGATCCGACCGATCGGACTGATCCGACGGATCATCTGATCTTGATGCAAGGCAGGTTTAAGATGCTGTTTCTTAACAACGACGACGTCAAGCAAGTGCTGACCATGGAAGTCACGATGAACGCGCTCGACAAGGCGTATCGCGAGCTCGCTGTCAACGAGGCGGTGTGCCGGCCGCGCATCGATATTCAGATTCCCACGCCCGACTCCGACAAGATCTACCAATGGGGGACCATGGAGGGCGGCTCGACCTCCGGTTATTTCGCGATTCGCATGAAGTCAGACGTGATCTACGAGACCGAGTATCAAGGCGCGATCACGCAGGAGAAATACTGCGTGCAGCCCGGCACGTTCTGCGGGCTGATTTTGCTCAACAGCACCAAAAACGCCGAGCCGTTGGCGCTGATCAACGACGGCTATTTGCAGCACATGCGCGTCGGCGCCGACTCCGGCATCGGCGCGAAGTACATGGCGCGCGAAGATGCCACGGTAGTGGGCATGATCGGCTCGGGCGGCATGGCGCGCTCGCATGTCGAGTCGTTTCTCTTGGCGCGGCCGAAGTTAAAAAAGATTCAGGTCTACAGCCCGACCAAAGCTAATCGGGAAGCCTACGCCAAGGAGATCAGTGAGCAGTATGGGCTTGAAGTCGTGCCCATGAGTAATCCGCGCGACGTCTACAAAGGCGCGCATATCGTTGCGGGCTGCACCGATTCCGCCGTGCCGATCGTCATCGGCAAATGGCTGGAAGAGGGGACGCATGTCACCTGCGTCGGCGGTCATCCCGACGAAGACACGCTCAAGCGAATAGACGTTTCGCTGCGTTTAGGCACCGCACCCGCGCCCTGGGGCTTGCCGCAGTTTGGCGTCGATGATGAATATATTACCTACGCCGCGCGACCCAAAGAGAACGCCGGGTTTCAGATGAAGCGGTCGGGGCAGCGCGGCCATGGTGTGATCGCCGAAGATCGCGCTGTGTTTTTATCCGAGATTCTCGCGGGCACGAAGCGAGGCCGCGCGTCTGACAAGCAAGTTACTTATTCGGAGCGCGGCAATATTCAAGGCGCGCAGTTCTTCGCGGTGGCGGGGAAGGCTTTCGAGTTGGCCAAAGAACGTAAGCTCGGAAGAGAACTGCCGACCGAGTGGTTTTTGCAGGATATACGGGACTGAGTAGACCGGAGGCATGTTCGTGCAGGGGCGACCGGTTGGTCGCCCACGTTGGGCACATAGACAAGTAGGGAAGGAAGCGAAACCACGGATGCCCATTTTCTTAAACAACGACGACGTCGAACAAATCATCACCATGAAAGACACGATGGACGCGCTGGAAACGCTCTATCGGGAGATGGGCCAAGGCGTGGCGATCACCGCGCCGCGCTCGGATGTGCACAGCCCGACGGCGGCGGCGCAGAGTGCTGAGGGGCCGATGGCGCATTATCTAAAAAGCATGAGCGGCGCTTCGCCGCATTTCGGCACGGCGGCGCTGCGCTTTTCTTCCGACATCGTCGCCTGGCGCGACACCGGGGGCGGCATGCGGCGGGAAAAAATTCCGTCGCTGCCAGGCGAGCGATGGATGGGCATCGTTATGTTGTTCAGCTCGTCCAACGGCGAGCTGCTGGCGATCATAAACGACGGCGTGTTGCAGCGCTTCCGCGTCGGCGGCGCCAACGGCGTTTCGACTAAGTATCTGGCGCGGCAAAACGCCGAGACCGTCGGCCTGGTTGGCTCCGGCTGGCAAGCGGGCACGCAGGTGCTCGCTGTCTGCGAGGCGCGCAAAATCAAGAAGATCAAAGTCTTCAGTCCGACTAAAGTCAACCGCGAAAAATTCGCCAAGGAGACGAGTCCACTGGTTGGCATCGACATCACGCCGGTGGATTCCTACGAAGAGGCGGTCAACAACGTCGACATCATTATTACTTCGACCAACTCGCGCAAAGCGTTTCTCGGAAAGTGGGCGTTAAAAGAAGGCATGCATATCAGCAGCATGCAGCGCGACGAGTTCGACGACGAAGCGCTGCTAACCTGCAAGCCGCTGGTGCTGCATTCGCACATGACGGAAAATAACGTTACGTCCGCCGCGCTGGCGCATTTCGAACGGGAAGATTTCAAGCTGCGCGATCACCCCACCGAGCGCGGCATCGATTGGAAGTCGCTGCCGACCATAGCCGATTTACTTTGCGGGCGCGTCAAAGGACGGGAGAGCGAGCAGCAGATCACCGGCTTCGTCAACAACATCGGCATGGGCGCGCAGTTCGCCGCCGTTGGCAAAAGAGTCTACGACGCGGCGAAGGCGAAGGGGCTGGGCCGGGAAGTGCCGCTCGATTGGTTTACTCAGGACGTGCATCCTTGAGCGCTGGCGGTTCAGGGTATTGAAGAGACGCTTCATAGTTCAGGAGTCGATGATGGTGTGGTTACGCCTTGGGTTCGTTCTGACGTTGGCTGTTTCTTTTGTGAATGGTGCCGCAGCTCAGAATAGAGTCTTGCTCGGCTACTCCTCTCTGAGCTCTAACCAGACGCCGATTTGGGTCGCCAAAGAAGGAGGCTTGTTCAAGCGGTTTGGCGTCGATGTCGATTTGATCTTGATCGAAGGCGGCACGCGCGGCGCGCAGGCGTTGATTTCCGGCGACCTGCCGATGATGGGTATGGCTGGCCAGGCCGTGATCAGTTCGCGGGCGCGCGGCGGCGATCTGGTCGTCGTTGGCGGCGTCGTCAATAAGATGAACTACATCTTTGTCGGCTCACCGAGCGTAAAATCACCTCAAGACCTGAAGGGTAAACGAATCGGCATCAGCCAGATCGGCACTGCGTCCTATCATGCGGTGGTCTTGGCATTGAAGCAGTGGAAGCTCGATGCGCGCCGCGACGGCATTACGATTCTTCAAGTTGGCAGTCAAGCGGCGCGCGTCTCGTCGATGAACTCCGGCGGGACCGACGCGATTATCGTCAACCCCGGACTCAACGTGGCGATGAAGCAGCGCGGATATAACATCATCGCCGACTTTAGCGAGCTGCCGATACCCTATCCTTTACAAGTGATGGCGACGCGCGAACGGTTTCTCAAGACGGAACCTGATTTGGCGGAACGCCTGCTCAAAGCAGTGGTGGCGGCGAACACGTTTACCATCGATCCCAAGAACAAGCCGCGGGTCAAGGCGGCGATTGCCAAGTATCTGCGCTTGCCCGGTATCGATGCCGCCGAGGAGCAGTACAAGTCCGGCCTTGCAGTGCTGCCGAAGAAGCCCTATGTCGACGTTGCCGGGATATCGGCGATGATCGAGTTTCTTGCCGAGAGCGATCCGAGCGTAGCGAAGATCAAACCGGAGCAAGTGATCAATCACACGATTATGAAGAAGCTTGATGATACAGGGTTCATCGAGCATCCGTTTGCCAAGTAGGTTGCGGACGCAATGAATCGCGCCCCTTATCCGGGTCACTATTCGCTCCAGCTCGCCTCCGCCGCGACATTCTGCCCAGCGATCTTACCTGCCACAAAACACTCCGTGATATTTCCCGCCTCCAAATACAGATGCCCGTAGATCGAGCTAATCTCGCCGGCGACATACAGCCTTGGTATAGGCTTCTTCATCGGATCGAGCACGCGCTGCTTGACGTCGTGTTCGGGGCCGCCCTGGGTGTTATTCACGATCGGCCAGGCTTCCATGACGTAGAACGGGCCGTTCTTGATCGGCATCATCGTTTTTGGCGGGCGCTTCTGATCTTCGTCTTGGCCCTTGTCGCAGAGCTCGTTCCAGCGCTGCACCGTCGCGCGCAGCACTTTGGGATTGACGTCGATCTGCGCGGCGATGTCTTCCAGCGAGTTGCCTTTTTTGATCCAGCCTTTGTTTATCTCGGCTAAGTTGTCGTCGCTCCAACTGGCGTCGTAACGCTCGTCGTTGACGATCGGGATGCCGATGGGCCCTAGCTTGCGGCCTTCTTCGTCGAAGATCAGATAGCACGGGATGCGCGGGTAGTCCTGAATGTCGGCGTCGTAGTATTCCAGCGGCCGGGTGCCAGTGTCTTGGGGCGCGGGGGGATACTCGTCCATGAAGCGCTTGCCGAATTTGTCGACGGCGATCCAGATCATTTTGCGATTTTCATTTCTCGGCCCGGCCCAGACATGACGGATGGCGAAGGGCAGCTCGGCGAATTTGAAACCGTAGCCGCCGTGAAAGTGCCACATATGCCACAAACCGGCGCCAGCTTTCTGCGCCATCTTGACGCCGTCGCCGGTGTTGCCGAGGTAGACCGGATAGACCGGTTGCGCCTCGAAGTATTGCAGCTTCATGGCGTCGTCGTTTTCGTAGCCGCCGCAGGCGAGGATGACGCCTTTCTTGGCTTTGATGTTGAGCGTCTTGCCCTCGTGTTCGATTTTCATGCCGATGACTTCGCCGTCGCCGTTTAGGATGAGCTCTTTGGCTGGGCTCGATAGCCAAGTTTCGATCTTGCGCACGTTGACGTTGTCGTAGACTACTTTGAACAAGCGCGCACCGCCGCGCAGTCCCTTGGCCCAGGGAAACTCGTCGTAGGCTTGAAAGTCTTTGAGCTTGATCGAATCGATCTCGTTGGTTCCGGGAAACGGATACGTGCCATGGCCGCGGGTTTCAGTCTTGGTCGGCTCGGTGCCACTGACTCTGGCGAGCTCGGTCACCCAGGGGATCATGCCAACCATTTCTTCGGCCATCTTGCGCAGAATGTCATCGGGCGTGGTGCCGTTGCAGGTGCGCTTCAAATATTGAAAAGCACCCTCGGCGTTGTGCGCAAAGGCCACGCCGCCGCCGGAGAGAATCGAGATGCCGCCGGGGTGGGGCATCTTTTCGATGAGCAAAACCTTTGCGCCGGCGTCGTGCGCCGTAATCGCCGAAATGCCGCCCGCCGCGCCGAAGCCGACGACTATGACGTCGACGTTTTTGTCCCAGTGAATTTCTTTGCCGTTTGTTGCCATCTAACTAACTCCGTTTCTCTTGTCCGAAACCCGAAACCAACTCCCCTTACAGCCGCTCTTCGAGCCAATCCAACATATTCGGCAAATTGTGCGCCCAGTAGTCATGGCTGCAATGAATCCTGCCGCCACCGTCTTCTTCGCCGTAGATTTTTAGTGTCTTATCAGTGGCACCGATTTCGTTGAATAACTTTTTCGCGCCTTCCACTGACATCAGCGTGTCTTTGTCGCCGTGGGTTATCAAAGTCGGGCAAGTGATGTTTTTCGCCACGCCCGCCATGGTGAAATCTTTCAACAGTTCGCGGGCTTTTTCGTGGCTCATGCCGCCCAAAAGTCGCTGGCACACCGGCTGGAGGTGCAGGCACCAATCGTAGAGGTCGTCGAGGATGCTGTAGCAGCCGCTCCAGGCGACCAGCGCTTTCAAACGCTTTTCAAACGCCGCAACGCGCGGTGCGTAGTAGCCGGCCATGCTGATTCCTAGCAGCGCGACACGACTTGGATCAACCTCCGGTCGCGAGACCAGATAATCGATGCAGGCTTTGCCCGGCACTTCGTAATCGGGGCGGGTCTTGATGTTTTTCAAGTAAATCGACGAGCCGCGCCCTGGCGTGTCGACGAGCAGCATGGCCCAGCCGCGATCGAGCATCTGTTTGCCGCCGAAGTAGATTTCTTCAGCGTAGGCATCGGCGCCGCCGAGAAAGAGCACCGCCGGCCATTTGCCCGGTTTCGGGTTTACCGGGTGGCAAAAATATCCGTCGTACTCTTCACTCCCGCAGCGAACCTTGACGACTTCGATCTTTGGCTCGTGCAGTTGGATCCCTCTGCGAAAATTTTCCTGCGATTTAAGAAAACGCTCGCGCCGCTGCGGTTCTTCGGCGATCGTGAGCAGGACATCGGACATGCGGTAGTAATTGCTGGCGTGAAAGAAATTTTGCTTGGCCGTGCGCTGCCGGCCGGCGGCCAGGGCTTGCTGCGCGCGCGCTTCGGTCTTTTGCGCCAGAGCCAGCCATTCACGCTCCCAACTATCGCGATCGCCAGGTTCGACGTTTTTCATGGCGCGGGCGATGTCAAAAACATCGCCGCCGCCTTGCTGCGCCTGCGCGACTAGGCGCAGGGTGTGGCCGCCAAAAGGATGGTTGGGAAAAAGAAAATCGAACATGACTGCCTCCGCGAGAACGATTTCTTATAGCGTGCGAAGAAGGTCTTATACAAGGTGTTGCCGGGACACTCTATTGACACGACAAAGGGGTTACGAAATAACTTTCACTGAGCCTGAAATTTTTGGAGGAAGTTGTTTAATGAAAGACGGTTTTAGGATTCTCGATTCTGACATGCATCTGCGCGAGCCGGCGGACTTATGGGATAAGTACTTGGAGCCCGAGTGGCGTGACCGAGGGCCGAAGATTTTGAGCTCCACCGCGCGCAGCTCGGCGATGGTGATGCTCGATGGCAAAATTCTCGATGGTTATAAGCCCGCATATCGCGGCGGTATTTATGACGCGACTCGAATCGATCAAGAGATTGCTGAGTTTCGTAAAGATGGTTTCAACGCCAAGACCCAGCTGGAGGCGATGGATCGTGAAGGCCTAGACGTCGCGTCGCTTTATCCCTCGATCGGTTTGGGCATCATGATGCGCAGCGAGATGGACCCGAAACTTGGCGCTGCGGTAGCGCGGGCTTACAACAATTGGCTTTATGATTTTTGCCAAGAAGACCCCAAACGTCTAAAAGGTGTCGGCATGCTTTCGTTCCACGATCCCAACGAAGCCGTAAAAGAGGCGCAGCGCTGCGTTGGCAAGTTGAGTTTTGTCGGTGTGTTTGCCCGGCCCGAGCCCCTGCATGATTTGCCGTGGCATTCGCGCTACTTCGATACGGTGTGGTCGTGTCTAGAAGAGTTGGGTGTGCCGATGGGATTTCACTCAGCGACCTCGGCCGGTGAGGTGCCGCAGATCGGCGACCGTTTTGGCGACAATCTATTGCTGCGCCATGTCGTCTCCCATCCGATGGAAAACATGATGGCCCTGGCGGACACGATCGGTGGTGGGGTTTGCGATCGTCATCCGAAACTGAAGCTCGCGTTTCTGGAATGCTACTGCGGCTGGGTGTCGTTCTTGCTGCACCGTTTGGACAATGCCATGTCGAAGGGCCGTTTCCCGACGGCCGGTAAGTTGAAGCCGAGCGAATATTTTAAGCGCCAGTGTTGGATTTCGACGGAACATGAAAAAGAGCTGCCGATGATCATCGAACTGATCGGCGACGATCGTATCGTGTTTTCGACCGACTATCCGCACGGCGATTCCGATTTCCCTGAGGGCGTCGAGGAGTTTTTGGAACAGAAAATTTCCAAAGAGAGCAAGAAGAAGATTCTTTGGGATAATTGCGCGGCGTTGTACAACCTGTAGTTTAGTAGAAGAATTTTGGCTTTTGGATTGTCGGACAAAATCGGAATCCATTAGGCGGGGTTTCGTGCTGTGCGATCCGACAATCCAAAATCGGCAATCAAGAATCTAAAATCGAACTGGAGGTTCCTGTGGCATATCGCACCGTAGGCAAAGCGCTGCCGCGCATTGAGGGATATGGCAAAGTAACCGGGCAGACGAAGTACGCTGCCGACTTGCCGTTTGAAGGTTTGTTGTGGGCGAAGGTGTTGCGTGCTTCCTTCGCGCACGCACGCGTTGTCTGCATCGACACGTCGAAGGCCAAGGCGCTCAAAGGCGTGCGCGCGGTGCTGACCGGCGCCGATGTCAAAGATATCTACGTCGGCTCGCGTACCAAGGACCAGCCGGTGTTGGTGCAGGCCAAGGTGCGCATGGCGGGTGACGCGGTGGCGGCGGTGGCCGCAGACACGGAAGCGATCGCCGATGAGGCGATTGGGTTGATCGACGTTCAATACGAAGAACTGCCCCATGTCGACGATGCGGTGCTCGCTCTGCAGCCGTCGGCGCCGTTGATTCATGAGGATCGCGATAAATATAAATTTGCCGCCAAGCTGCCCGAGGGCATGTCCGGGCACAATCTACAATCCTACGTCCAGTGGAAGAACGGCGACGTTGAAGCTGGCTTCGCCAAAGCCGCGCGCGTCTTCGAGCATGAGTTTCGCACGCCGTTGTCGCATCACGGCTACATCGAGCCCTGTGCGAGTACCGTGTTAGTGCACGGCGACGGCCGCGTCGAAGTGTGGGCGTCGAACAAAGGGCCCTGGGGCTTGCGCGAGCAGATGGCGGAAGACTTTGGCATTCCGCAGGAGAAAATCAAAGTTCACATCGTGCACGTTGGCGGTGACTTCGGTGCGAAAGCATCGCTGATCGACGTGCCGATCTCGTACTATCTCTCGAAAGCGACCGGCAAGCCGGTGAAGCTCGTCTTCGATTACAGCGACGAATTACTGGTCGGCGGACACCGCCATCCTTCTGTGATCAGGGTCAAAACCGGCATGGCTGCCGATGGCACGTTCACCGCCGCTAAAGCGGTCATTTATTTCGCCGGCGGCGCCTACGCCTCGCAGAAGGCCAACCCGCAGGTGACTGTGCTTGGCGGGCGGCGGCTGGCGAGCATGTATCGCGTGCCGGCCATCGACGTCGAGACCTATTGTTCTTATACGAACCAATCCCCGTGCACGCAGACGCGCACACCGGGCAGCCCGCAAGTAGTTTTCGCCTTTGAATCGCAGTTGGACATCATCGCCAAGGAAATGGGCATCGATGCGCTGGAACTACGCCGGCGCAACATCGTGCGCGATGGCGATGCCAATCCGATGGGCGAGAAGTGGCAAAATATTCTAATGGGCGAAGTGTTGGAGCGCGCGGTCAAAACCGCTAACTGGGGCAAAAACGGCGGCAAGAAAAAGCGCGGCTTTGGGTTGGCGCTTTACGACCGCGGCGCGCCGGAAGGTAAAGCCAGCTCGGCGTTGACGCTGCATGGCGACGGCCGTGTAATGATTCTCACCGGCGTGCCTGACGTCGGTCCGGGCTATTACACCGTCAGCCAACAAATCGTTTGCGAGGTGTTGGGCTTGCCCACTGAAAAAGTCGGCGTCGAGTACACCGACACGGACAGCTTGCCCTTCGATCCAGGGACCGGTGGCAGCAAGCAGACCAATACTTCCGCTCACGCCGTCTATCAGTCGGCACGCGAAGTGAAAGAGCGGCTGCTGCGAGTGGCGGCGCGCCAGCTGGGCTGCAGCTTCGAAGAAATCAAACAGGACGGCGGCAAGCTTACAGCGCCGAACAGGAAAGCGACCACGACGGAAAACATGGTCAAGCTCCTGGTCAAGGAAAATGGCGGCCCGGTGTTTCACCTGAGCAACTATGCGCCGCAGAGCGGGCCGAAGGTCACGGGCTATGCTTGTCAGGTGGCGGAAGTAGAAGTCGACATCGACACCGGCGCCTTTCAGGTCGTCAATTTCGTCTCCTGCCATGACACCGGCACGGTGCTCAATCACTTGACCTTGACCGGTCAAATCGACGGCGCGGTGGTGACCGGTTTTGGTTTCGCGACCATGGAGGAAAACCCCATCGTCGACGGCAAAGTCTCGACGCTGACACTGGGCGAAGCCAAGCTGCCCTGCATTCGCGACGTGCCGCCGCTGAAAACCGTCTTGGTCGACACGCCGACTGGTCCGACGCCGTTTGGCGGTAAAGCGATCGCGGAAAATCCCAACGTGCCGACCGCGGCGGCGATTGCGAACGCAGTGGCGGACGCCTGCGGAGTGCGGATTTATGATTTGCCGTTGACGGCGGAGAAGATTTATCGGGAGTTGCATAAGCATTGATCTGGTCGTCTCGATGTAGGGGCAACCCTTGTGGTTGCCCGTTCGGAGGTAGGCAGATGGCCTGCCCCTAGATCTGATGACGTTGGGTAAATTCTGTGGACCCTATCCAAATGGAGGTCGTCTACCGGGCGACCATACAGATTGCCAAAGAGCTGTCGCTCAACATGCTGCGCACTGGCTACTCGTCGGTGATCAAGGAGAGCCAGGACTTCACTTTCTCGATTCTCGACGCGCAGGGGCGTATGGTCGCGCAGGGCGTGCCGCAACCGCTCCACATCGGCGGGATCTCGGCGCAGACCCAGGAAGTCTTACGCAAGTTCAAAGACCGCATGGCGCCGGGCGACGCCTATGTTCTCAATCATCCCTACCAAGCCTGTCAGAACCATGCGACCGATGTGACGATCATCTCGCCAGTATTTTTTCGCGGCGAGCTGGCCGCCATGGTTGGCAACACGGCGCACAAGCCCGACCTCGGCGGCAAAGTACCGGGCACCAATTCGCCAGACGCCACCGACTTGATGCAGGAAGGTCTGCTGATCCCGGCGCTGCGTTTATATCGCGACGAAAAAGTTAACGAAGACATCAAGGAAATCATCTGGGCCAACACGCGCACACCGGAGGTGACCTGGGGCGATATTTCGGCGCAGGCGCAGACCAACTTTTACGGCATTAAAAAATTAACCGAGTTGTTCGAGAGCTACGGCAAAGACGAAGTGCTCGCTTGTTGGGAGCGCTGGATGGAGATTTGCGAGCAGGAGTTGCGCAAAGAAATTGAGAAAATTCCGGACGGTGTTTATGGCCCGTACGAAGATTTTCTCGACGACGATGGCATCGAGTTTGACCGCGAATATCGCATTGCAGCGACTCTGACAGTTAAAGGCGATGAGCTATTCTTAAAGCTCGAAGCCTCGCCGCAGGCGCGCGGGCCGATCAATCTGCGACCCTGCGTGGCGCACTACATGCTGACGAGCTATATCTCGGCGGCGCTCTGCCCTGATCTGCCGCTGAATCAAGGAGTCTCTCGGCCCATTCATATTGCATTTCCGGCGGAAGGAACGATTTTAAATCCGCGCTATCCGGCGGCGGTGAACATGTATGTGCGGCCGAGCCAGATTTTGAATACCGTCGTTGGCATGGTGCTCGCGGACGCCGTTCCTGACAAAGTCGGCGCGCCGGACAGTGGCACCGGTGGCTCCTGTTCGTTCTCTGGGCGCGACGACCGCGACAGCCGTTGGTTTTCGCTCTACGATATCTGTCGCGGCGGCGCCGGCGCCCGGCCGCGCTCGGATGGCGTGAGTGTGCTCGATTCTTTCGTCGTCAACGTGATGAACACGCCGGTGGAAATGGTCGAAGCGGAGTTTCCGATCCGCATTCGCCGTTATGAACTGCACGAAGAATCTGGCGGCGCCGGCAAATACCGCGGCGGCATGGGCATCCGGCGCGACTGGGAAATGCTCTGTGAAGAATCGACGGTGAATTTGCGCAGCGATCGCTTTCTCCATTCCGCGCCGGGGATCGACGGTGGCATGTCGGCAAAGCCGTCGCAGGCGTGGTTGAATCCGGACACGGCGAATGCCAAGCCGCAGCGCTCGAAAGTATCCAAGCTGTTATTGAAGAAGGGCGACGTATTCTCAGTGAAATATGGCGGCGGCGGTGGCAGAGGTAAGCCGTTTGAGCGGCCGGTCGAGCAAGTGTTGGAAGACGTTTGTAACGGTTACATCAGCAGAGAGACAGCGCGCGAGGTTTATGGTGTGGTGGTTGTGGAAAATTCAGCAGAAGTCGACGAAGTGGAAACACAAAAGTTGCGCGGTTGAAGTCGGTACTCCGAACTTCGATTCCTGCCCCGGTCTCGGGGGAAGGTTAGGATGGGGGCCGATGTGCCAGTACTGCCCACGCGTTGGTGAGACGCTGCGCAACGAAGAAACCATCCATTGTGTCATCCTGAGCGTCAGCGAAGGATCTGCTTTCTTGCGCGGTTTCAGGAAGCAGATTCTTCGCCTTCGGCTCAGAATGACATGTTGCGACGTAGCCGCTGAGGAAGAAGACGAGAAATCAGCCGCGTCGAACGAGGTCGTTGGAAATTGACATGAGTCTCCGAGTAGGCATCGACGTCGGCGGCACATTCACGGATATCACCGTGCTCGACGAAGCGAGCGGTGAGATCCGTGAAGTACGCAAAGTCCCGTCCAATCCGCAGCGGCAGATCGAAGTCTTCGATCGGATCCTCGACGACCTGAGCAAGAAGTTCGGCGCTGACTCGGTTTCTTACCTGCTGCATGGCTCGACCCATGCGCTCAATGCCATTCTTGAAGAGAAGGGCGCCGTGACCGGTTTGCTCGTTACCGAAGGGTTTCGCGACGTTTACGAAGTGGCGCGGCAGTGGAAGGGCGATGAGGTGATGAATATCCTCTATCCCGGCGCCAAGCGATTTATTCCCCGGAAGCGCGTCGCGCAGGTGCGCGAGCGCATGGACTTCGCGGGCAATGTTTTGCTGCCGCTCGACGTCGCGAGCTTAGATCGCGCCATCGATGAGTTGGCGGCGCAAAACATCGAAGCGCTGGCGGTGGTGTTTCTCCATTCCTATGCCAATCCCGCTCATGAAAAGCTCGCCGCCGAGCATATTCACAGGCGGCTGCCTAATGTTTACTTGTCGCTGTCCTGCGAGGTGAATCCGCTCTGGCGCGAATACGAGCGCACTTGCTCGACCGTGATCAACAGCTACGTCGGGCCGCAGATGGGGCGTTATCTAGCGCAGTTGGAACAGTCGGCAAAAAAGCGGCTGCCTTCGGCCTATCCATTGGTGATGAAATCGAGCGGCGGTGTTGGCACGCCGTCGTTTCTTGGCCGGTTTCCAATTCATACCTTGATGTCGGGGCCGGTGGCGGGCGTCGTCGCCTCCCACGCTCTTGGGGAAAATCTCAATCGAAAGAACTTGATCGGCATCGACGTCGGCGGAACAAGCTGCGACGTGTCGCTGATTCCCGGCGCGCCTCTGTTTCGCGGCGAATGGGCCATAGGCCGCCACGCGGTGCGCGTCGACTCGGTCGAAGTGGACAGCATCGGCGCCGGCGGCGGCAGCATCGCCAAAGTGCGCTACGGCAGCGTGCTGCAAGTGGGGCCGGAAAGCGCTGGCGCCAATCCCGGGCCTGCTTGCTACAAGCGCGGTGGCGTGGAGCCGACGTTGACCGACGCGCTGGTTGAGCTGGGCCAGCTGAATCCATCAGTCCTGTTGGGCGGCGATATGGCTATCGATGACGCGCTGTCGACGCAGGCGATTCGCGCGAAAATCGCCGAGCCGCTCGGGCTTTCCGTAAACGACGCGGCCTTGGGCATCGAGCGCGTGCTGGTGTCGAACGTGGTCTCTGCTATGCGTACGATGACAGTGGAGCGCGGTTACGATCCACG
The DNA here is from genome assembly GCA_016874755.1 of Deltaproteobacteria bacterium. NCBI lineage: Bacteria > Pseudomonadati > Myxococcota > Myxococcia > Deltaproteobacteria bacterium. Next base: position 43,203 of record VGTH01000020.1, read on the forward strand.
CGAATTCAGCTTGGTTGCATTCGGCGGCATGGGGCCGACGGTGGGCACCGCCGTGGCGCGAGCGTTGGGCATTAACGAAGTCATCGTGCCGCAAAGCCCCGGCAACTTTAGCGCCTATGGCATGCTACTGTCGGATTTGCGCTACGATCTAGTCATAACGCGCTTGATGGTGCTGAGCGAAGATCATTTGAAGATGGTTGCGGCTGAGCTCGGCGCGTTGGAACGAGACGCGCGAAAAGAGCTGTGCAATCAGGGCGCGGTGGATGCAAAGATTGCCGCGCAATGGCTGCTCGATCTGCGCTATCGCGGCCAAGCCTACGAGTTGGCCGTGCCCATTGCTCATGACGCCGGCGCGCTCAGCATGGACAAGATTCGCGATGACTTCGGCGTCGTCCACGAGCGGCGCTACGGCCACCGCGCTGACGACGAAGAGATCGAGATTGTGAACCTGCGTGTCAGCGCGGCTTATTCGCTGGGTAAGCCGCGAGTGGGCGAGTTCGCGGCATCGGCGCAGCAGCGCGCCGATGCGGCGTATCGCGATGTGCAGTTTTTCTCAGGGCGCCGGAAGACGCCGGTGCTGGATCGTAAAAAGCTGGCTCCGGGCTTTGCAATGGAGGGCCCAGTGATAATAGAAGAGAAGACGTCGACGGTGGTGGTCGAGCCTGAGTGGCGGGTGAGTGTCGATCGCCAAGGGAATTTAGTCTTAGGACTTCGGAAATGATTCACCACGAAGGAGGCACGAAGATCACGAAGTTAGGAATAAAATATTGGTCCGAACCTTCGTGTCCTTCGTGCCTTCGTGGTGAAGTCCGAGTCGGCGTAGGGTGCGGCGCGCGCACCGTCCGGACAATCGTCGAGGAGGCATGACATGAAATACCTAATCACAGGCGGCATGGGCGTCAACGGCGCGGTGGCGGCGCGTTTGATGGTGCGCGATGGCTTGCGTCCAGTCTTGATGGACAACCGCGTTGATTACACTTTGATCGAAGATATCAAAGACAAAGTCGATATCGTCACCGGCGACATCTGCGATCAAGCGGCTCTCGAAAAAGTCGTCGATGGCCACAAAGTCACCGCCATCGCCCATCTGGCGGCGCTGATGCCGGAACCAGCCGAGGCCAATCCGCGTTTAGCGGTCAAAGTCAGCTTCGACGGCATCATCAATGTGCTCGAAGTGGCGCGTGACAAAGGCATCAAGCGCGTGGTTTACACGAGTTCTAAGGCCGCCTACGGCGAGATCAACGGTGAGGAAGGGCCGCCCAACTACAAGCCGGTGCGGGAAGACTATCGCAAGCTGCCGGCCGATCTCTACGGCTCGATGAAAGTCGGCTGCGAAGAACTGGGCCGCTACTATCGCGAGACCTATGGCATCGAATTTATCGCGCTGCGCTTTGTGTCGATCTATGGCCCCGGCAAAGAAGCGCGCCACGGGCCGCTGTCGTTTTACGGCCAGTTGATCGAGAAAGCACGCGAGGGCACCAAATGGGTCATTCCGCAAGGTGGCGATCAGTTAAACGACGCGGTCTACGTCGGTGACGTGGGGCGCTCTGTTTACCTCGCACTCAAAGCACCGACGCCGAAAGAGTGGACGTTCAACATCGGCACCGGTAAAGCGAGCACGCCGCGGGATTTTTTGAACGCAGCGGCGAAGATGTTTCCCAATCACAAGATTGAATTGGGCCCGGGGCCGAGCAAGTTGGGCCGCAGTAAGCAGAGCTATTGTATTTTTGATATTTCAGCAGCGAAACGAAACATCGGCTACGAACCGGCGTACGACGTGGAGAAAGGCGTGAAGGACTACGTCGAGACACTGGATCGGCTCGGAAGATGAGAGACTAACCACAAAGAGCCTAGATCACAAAAGTTCGGCAGGAATTAACCGCAAAGAGCGCAAAAGGCGCAAAATCAGAAACCTTCGAGCAGCGACCTAACTCGCGCGCTTGGTTGCTTTTTGTCGTTAGTTCTGTGCTCTTTGTGGTTAACCTAATCCGAGAAATTTCTCAGTAACGGAGGCAGAGTGGCAAAGGCACCTAAAGGCGGCGCGGAGGCTTGGGCCGCGGGCATTGGCAGTAAGAGCAAGGCGCAGTATGGCTCCGATCTGATGGTCGAAGTACTGCGCGAGTTGGGGATCAAATATATCGCGCTCAATCCCGGCGCGAGCTATCGTGGCCTGCACGATTCGCTGGTCAATTTCGAGGCCGGCAAAGAGATTCAGATGATCATGTGCACGCACGAGGAGATCGCCGTGGCGATTGCCAACGGCTATGCGCGCGCCACCGGCGAGATCATGGCGACTGGTTTGCACAACGTCGTCGGTTTGCAGCACGCGAGCATGGCGATTTTCAACGCCTGGTGTGATCGCACACCGATTCTCAACCTCGGCGGCGGCGGGCCGCAAGATACAACCCAGCGGCGTTCGACCGACTGGGTGCATACCGCGTTGGTGCAGGGGCTAGCGGTGCGCGACTACACCAAGTTCGACGACCAACCAGCGACCGTCGATGCAGTCGCCGAGTCCTTCCTAAAAGCTTACCGTTTCGCCATGACCGATCCCAAAGGACCGGTTTATATCTGCCTCGATACCGATGTACAGGAGGCGCAGGTCAGTAAGCCGATGACGGTTCCCCACGCGCAGCTTTTCCGGCCGCCGGCGGCGCCGGGGCCCAATCCTGAACAGTTGCGCAATGCCGCGCGGTTCTTAGCCGAAGCCGAATGGCCGGTGATTGTCGCCGGTGAATTGGGGCGCAATCCGAAAGCGCTGCCGCCGCTGCTTGATCTTGCCGAAGCCTTAGGTGCCGCGGTGGTCGACGCCGATGGCCGCTACGGTTTTCCCAGCACCCATCCATTAAATTTGACCAACGCCCGCGAAGCGGCGCTGCAGCCGGCCGATGTAGTTTTGGCTTTGGACGTGCCGAGTCTCGGCGTGCCGCTCGGGCCGTCGGTGCGCGAGCGCGGTAACTTTGCGCCCATCGTCTCGCCCAAGTGTCAGATCATTCATATCACCATGCTCGATCTCGAAAAGCAGAGCTGGGTAAGCGACAACATGTGGCTCCTGCCGGTGCATGTGCCGATGGCGGCGGATTGCGCGGTGACGTTGCCGCTATTGCTGGAGCAGGTGCGCGAGCGTTTGGGCGCGAGCAACGCCGCGTCGAAAGTACAAAGCCGGCGCGCCAAAGTTGAAGGGATCTACAACGAGACGCGCAAGAAGAGCCAGGAGTGGATCAAAAAAACCTGGGACGAAAAACCGATCTCGCAGGCGCGCTTTTTTAGCGAGATTAACCAGCGCGTGCAAGGAAAGTCTTGGGCGCTGGTGGGTGACCATGGACGGCGCTGGCGCGAAGCCATCGAGATCACCGAGCCGGCCCATGGCATGGGCGGCGGTCGCGGTGGGGGCGTGGGCTATGGTTTGCCTTCGTCGATCGGTTCCGCTCTCGGGTTTAAGGGCAGCGGTCGTTTGTGCGTGAGTTTGCTCGGCGACGGCGATTTTTTGATGACCTCCAATGCGCTATGGACGGCGGCGAAGTACGATATCCCGCTGCTGGTCGCAGTGATGAACAACCATTCCTACTACAACGACGAAGAACATCAGGAACGGATGGCGCGCTGGCGTGATCGACCGGTGCAGAACAAAGGCATCGGCATTCGCATCGAAGATCCGGTTCCCGATCTGTGCACGATTGCGCGCGCTTTCGGCGTCCAAGCGTTTGGTCCGATCACCGAACCAAACGAGATTGGTCCAGCGTTGGACAAGGCGATTCCGATTGTCGAGTCCGGCAAGCCGGTGGTTGTCGATGTGGTGATGCAGCCGAGATAGAGAATCTAAAGGCCAGGAGCATGCTTCGACAAGCTCAGCAGGAACGGGTTTTGGGGTAGCTATTTTCTTGTCCGTTCGTTCTGAGATTGTCGAAGGGCTCCGAGTTGGAGGCAGCGATGGACAAATTGATTGAAGCTAACTTGAAGGCTGTGCTCGCCCGCGAAGGGTTGGAAGCCAAGCCAGGCGACTTAGAACAGTTCAGCGACATCATCGAGCTCTACATGTCGACGTTGAAGACGCTTCACTCGGTAAATCTTGGATCGGAAGAATTGGGGCCGGTATTTCGTCCCGAGTGGGCGAATAAATAATTGAAAATGGACAATGGAAATTGAAAATTTTCGGAGGTTAATTATGGCCACCCCGGAAAAACCGCTCTACTACCTGTCAATTCACGAAGCGCAACAGCTCATCAAAGACAAAAAACTTTCACCGGTGGAATTAACGCGGGCGGTGCTTGATCGCATCGATAAGGTCGACGGGCAGCTGCACGCGTTTATCAATCTCATGGCCGAAGGGGCGATGGCTGCAGCGCGTAATGCCGAAGCGGAGATTGCCAAAGGCAACTGGCGCGGCCCGATGCACGGCATTCCGTTCGCGGTGAAAGATCAGCTCGATGTCGAAGGCGCGCAGGCACGCGTGCGGCAGTTCACCAAAGGCGTCGGCGACGCGACACCGGTGCGCAAATTGAAAGACGCAGGCGCGGTCTTGTTGGGCAAGCTGCACATGAGTAGCATGCCGGGCCCTGAGCTGCCGCAGCCGCGCAATCCATGGAACACGGCCCACATCACCGGAGGTTCGAGCACGGGTTCCGGTGCCGCCGTCGCCGGCGGCATGTGCTTGGGGTCGCTCGGCGAAGACACCGCCGGTTCGATTCGCAACCCATCGGCGTTTTGCGGCATCGCCGGTTTGAAAGCGACCTATGGCCGCGTCAGCCGTTATGGTCTCGCGCCGCTCAGTTGGTCGCTCGACCACTGCGGCCCGATGGCGCGCATGGTCGAAGATCTGGCGCATATGCTCAACGCGCTCGCGGGGCACGATCCCAACGATCCGACGTCGAGCAGCCAGCCGACCACCGACTATGCGAGCAGCATTCGTGAAGACATCAAAGGGCTGCGCGTCGGCGTGCCGCGCGACTATATCGACGAATGCGCACCGCGCACGGATCCGATCGTTCTAAAACGGGTCGAGGAAGCGACAGCGCAGCTCAAAGCCTTGGGCGCGCGTGTCGAAGAAGTAAAAATTCCGACGCTCAATCTCGCGACCATTGCCAACGCCGTCATCTACTACAACGAATTCTGGGCGGCGCACAAAAGCTCCGCCGCCGAAATTCTGAAGAGCGGTGCGGCGCAGCGGCGCGCACGGATTTATCTCGGTTTGCTGACCAACTCCGCCGATTACATCCAGGCGCAGCGCGTGCGCAGCCGCTGCCGCGCCGAGCTGGCTGAAGTGTTTCAGAAGCTCGATTGCCTGGCGCTGCCCAATCAGTCGGGCCCGGCGCCGCGGGTCGAGGAAGTTGGGCCGATCGATACGCTATTCAAACATGTCGTGCCGGAATACCATGGGCCGTTTAATTTAACCGGTCTACCGACGCTGTCGGTGCCCTGCGGATTTTCAGATAGCAATTTGCCGATCGCGTTACAGATTGTTGGCAAACCGTTTGATGAGGTGACAGTCTTGCGCGCAGGGTATACGTATCAGCAAGCGATGAAGTGGTATGAACGGAGACCAGCAATCTAGGCAAGAGGCAATAGGCAAAAGTAAGAATCTCTCGGAGGCTCACATGGACATCAAGCGTATCAATCCGCGCGAATGGAACTGCAATGCCGCCGTGTTCGGCGATCTGGTTTACTGCTCGGGCATGGTGGCCGATGACAAGAACCTTGATATGAAGGGCCAAACGGCGCAGGTGCTGAAAAAGATCGATGCCGTGTTGGCGCAAGCGGGCACCAACAAGTCGCGCATTTTGAGCGCGACTGTCTACATGCAAGACGCCAGCCTGAAGGATGACATGAACGAATCCTGGATGGCCTGGGTCGATCGATCGAATCTACCGACGCGCACGGCCGTCGGAGCGGTGCTCACGCCGGGGACGATGGTGGAAATAACCGTTGTGGCTGCCAAATGAAATAGGCAATAGGTAGTGGGCAATAGGCAATAGTAGGAATCAGATGACAAAGATTGATTCCGCTGAAAACCCCAAAGAATGCTTCGACGGGCTCAGCATGAACGGATTTTTGGTTAACGTTTTCGACTCCGATTCCGTTCGTTCCTTCGATGAACTCAGGACAGGCTCTGAGCCTGTCGAAGGACTCCGAAGGGTTTTTTAGCAGAATCAAAGATTAGCTGCTGACCGGCTCCCGACATACTGCCTCGATATTGTACCCGTCCGGGTCCAACACGAACGCCCCGTAATAGTTCTCGCTGTACTGTGGCCGCGGGCCGGGGCTGCCGTTGTCTCTGCCACCGGCGGCCATCGCCGCCTCATAGAACGCATCCACTAGCTCTCGCTTGTTCACTTGAAATGCAATGTGCGTGGTCGTGTCGCGCGGCGTGCCGTGGTAAATCCACAGGTCGGCACGCGGCGGCTCGCCGAAGCCCGCACTCGCCGTGGGCCGCGTCGGCGTCACGCCGTATTCGCGGATCATCTCGCAGCCGATCGGCTTGAGCGCGGCGATGTAGAACTTTTTGCTCTTCTCGATGTCACTAACGGTGATTCCGACGTGGGCGATCATATTGACCTCCTGCAAGGGCTCATCAATACCCGCTGGCGTGAATCTTCTGAATTAAGCTGTCATCGATGATGGTTTCGGGCTTGAAGTCTTTCAGCTTTGGATTGGTGCGCGACAGGATCGCGTGAATCTTTTTCACGCCTTCGTGTTTTGGTTTTAGGTCAGTGCTGTAAGTCGCCAATAAACCATAGTAGCCGCTCTCGGCATCTTCGATCCGTGGCAACCGGAGTACGCGCGCTATCGATTTCATCACCGCTTGTTTGTTTTCCGGTTTGACGAAGAAGCGCATGGCATCGAGCGTGCCTTTCATCATGTTCTCGTAGAGCTTTTGCTCCTGGCGAAAGGTGCTGCGCTTGGCGATCAGCGACGAGCCGAGATAGGGGATCGGCGCTTTGGCGAGATCGAGCAGGACGGTGAAGCCTTTTTTCTTGAGCGGCGCGCTAAACGTCGGGCCCATCCACGAGGCGTGGGCGCGGCCGTTTTCCAACGACTGAATGCGCGACGCTTGGTCGCCCAGGACGATAAAATTGATGTGGTCGCGCTCCGGGTCCAGGCCCATGTGGTCCAACGCGAGCATGTTGTTGGCCCAACCGCCGCCGCCGATGCTCTGGATGGCGACTTGCTTGCCGCGCAATTCTTCTGGCCTTTTGATTTCCGGCCGGGCGATGAAATCGCCTTCCGGTTTGTTAATCAAAGTCGCGACCGCGACCACGTCCAAGCCGCCGACGGCGACGTTCAGGACGTTGTTCGAGCTGGTGAGCACCGCAGAGACGTCGCCTGAGACTAGGGCCGACATGGCCAGCGGGCCGGTGCGCATGAAGACAACTTCGACGTTGAGGCCGTGCTTACGGAAGATGCCCTGATCGACGCCGACCCAGAGTACTGCCGGGTTTTCACCGGAGGTGCCGTTAGCGACGCGAAAGGTGGTGAGGGGCTGGGCTTGGCTGACGCCTGTTAACCCAAGAATGGCAGTTAGAAAAAATAAGATCATTTTCACAACAGTTCTTCCGACATGTATTACCCTCGCCCAGTCTTCTGGGAGAGGGTAAGGTGAGGGCAGATTTTATTTGCACGCAAAAAGGGCGGGTCTTAGACCCGCCCTTACAATTTTTTCTTTGCGTTCTCTGCGTTCCTTGCGGTTAAATATTCCTAATTCGTCGGTAGTCCGTAGAATCGCTCGGCGTTTCTATAGCGCACGCCGTCTTTGTCTTCTTTGGTTAACCGTTTGTTTTCGTCCAATTCTTCAAGTTCTTCTTTGCAGGTTTCGTTATTGACCTCGTGCGGAAAATCCGACGAGAAGACGAAGGGCTTGTTGCCAAACACGCTGATGGCGAAGGGGAGTGTTAGCTCATCGCCTTCGACGCCGACGAAGATGCGGTCTTCTTCGATCTGGCGCTTCACATAATCCATGATCGATTCTTTTTCGCGCAGCTTGATGAAACGGCCGCGCGGGTCGTACTGTACGTGGCTGAACCAGGCGCGCTCGAAACGCTCGACGCAGCCGACGAACCAGCCGCAGCCGGCTTCCATGAAGCCGAAGCGGACGTTGGGAAATTTGTCGAAGACGCCGTTGAACAGGATGCCGCCGAAGTTGACACCCTGGCCGAACGGATGGCCCAGCGCGTTCACCGGTGCGTAGGGCGTCATGTCGTCCAATCCCATGTTGTCATGCACGCCGCCGTGAATGCCGATGCAGCATTTGAGGCGATTGGCCTCTTCGTAGATTGGCCAGTACTTGTCGTCGCCGAGATGATTCTGCGCGCCGTAGACACCGGTGCTGGGCAGCATGGCGCCGCAGAACCCCAGTTCTTTGACGCTGCGGCGAAGTTCTTTCACGGCTTCGGCTGGCTCCTGCAAGGGAATCAAACTCAGCGCCTGAAAGCGTGAGCTCTTGCTTAGATACTCGTCATGCATCCAGTCGTTGTAGGCTTTGGCTAGTTCGATCGCCCAGTCTAGACTCACTACGCGGCCAAAGGACAAACCGTTGGTCGGATAGAGCACGGCGCTGGTCAGGCCGACGTCTTCCATAAAGTCGACCCAACCTTCGCGGCCAACTTTGGCGAACGCTCCTTCGGGCAATGTGTGCGCGTTGGCGGCATGCAGATGATCGTTGGGTGGATACGGCCCGCGCGCCGAACCGAAGCGCTCGCGGTAGATTTGCGGCATGCGTGCCGCGATGTCGGTGTGCGATTCGACCACATGGCCGTCGCCGTCGATGATTTTGTGCTTTTTGTTGCTCATGGGATTTCCCTCTTGATCGGACCGATCCGACGGATCCGACCGATCGGTCAAGATCATTTAATTCGCCAACTGATAAAATCTCTTCGCGTTGTTGAACAGAATAGCGTCCTTGTCTTCCTGCTTCAAATTACGATTCTCGCGCAGCTCTTGCAGCTCATGTTTGCAAGTGGCTGCGTCGACTTCGTGCGGATAGTCCGACGAGAACAGATAGGGTTTGTTGCCGGTGATGCTCACTGCCTCGGTAATCGTCAGCTCTTCGCCTTCGCAGCCGACGAAGATGCGGCCCTCGTCGATGTGGCGGTTGATGTAGTCTTTCAGTTTCTCGCCTTTTTTCAGTTGCAGAAAGCGGCCGCGCGGGTCGTGTTGCACGTGGCTGTCCCACGAGCCGTTGAAGCGCTCCATGCAGGTGAGCAGCCACGCCGTGCCGGCTTCCATGAAGCCGATGCGCAGGCCGGGGAACTTGTCGAAGACGCCGTTAAAAATAATACCCGCAAACTGGATCATCTGGCTCATTGGATGGCCGAGCGCGTTGGGCACGGCGTAGGGGCTCATATCGTCCATGAGCAAATTCTCATGCGCGCCACCGTGGATGGCGATGGCACAGCCGAGCCGCTCCGCTTCGCCGTAGATCGGCCAATATTTCTCCGAACCGAGATGCGGCATGTTGACGCCCATGGACGGCAGCATGGCGCCGCTGAATCCCAAGTCACGCACCATGCGGCGCAGCTCGATCACTGCTTCAGCCGGTTCTTGCAGCGGGATCAGGCCCATCGCCTTGAACTTCGGGCTCTTGGATACATAGGTGTCGTACATCCAGTTGTTGTAGGCGCGCGCCAACTCGATGGCCCAGTCGCGGCTGACGATCTTGCCAAACGCTAACCCAGCGCTGGTGTAGAGCACGGTGGTGCCGATGCCAACGTCTTCGAGAAACAACTCCCAACCTTCACGGCCAACGTTGGCGAAGGCGCCGGGAGGGGTGATGTGGCGGTTGGCCGAGTGCAAATGGTCGATGGGTGGAAACGGGTTTTTGCCGCGTGCTTCGGAGAAGCTGCGCGCGACGTAGTCCTGTGGCATGTACTTGACGATGGAGGTGATGTCTTCGACGACATGACCATCGCCATCGATAATTTTTTGTTCGCTCATTTTAGTTTCCTCTCTGAGATTTGACTGATCGGTCTAATCCGTCTGATCGCCTGAGCTACGCAGACTTCCTCACTTGCTCCTGCGCCAGCGGATATTTCTCGCACAAGGTCTTCCAGTAAGCCGCGATTTTCTTCGCGTTGTCTTTTACTTCCTGGGGGACAATCCGCCAAGGCGCGCGTTTCGGATTCTCCACCAGGAGCGGACGCTAGTCAAGGCGCCGGGCGCCTTGATCAGGCTAGATTGGAATTCGCCGGCCAACCGGCAGCGTTAGATCGTGAACGGTTTCTGCTTTTCGAAGGCGCTGTTGGCGGCGCCGACAAAATAATAATTGGGCGTTTGCGTGGCTGGCAGCAGCGAGACGATTTTATCGCGGAACTTGCGATAGTCGCCGGTGAACTTGCCGCCGTTCCATACTTTCTTGAGGGTGCCGGTGAAGGCGCCATTTTTTTCGCCGTCCATCGACGTTTGATTGTCTTGGCAGCCGGAGATCAATAAGACGCTCGCGCCGACCTTCACATTCTCGGTGCCGCGGTTGTTCTTCTGAATGTCGCGGTAGAGCGCGGTGTTGGCCCTCTCAACTTTTATGCCGATCGGACGCGGCATGGCTCGAGGCTTCGCCCCACGACCCATGAACATCGGAATGTTTCTGGTTACCGTGCCGCTGTGGCAGCTATCGGATAGCACGAGGATGCGCACGCCGACTTTGAACTTGGCCCAAAGATTATGCAGCTCGTCGTCGACCAACTGCCGGTTGTACAGCACCCAGGTTTCATCCATGCGATCGTTGTCTTTCTCGTCGCTGTTGGTGTCGCGCACCTGGCCGCCGTGGCCCGAATAGGTGAGAAAGAGCATGTCGCCCTTGCTGAGTTTTTTTGCCGCGTCTTGGATGACCGCCGTCACCGCCGCGGCAGTGGCTTGGCCTTCCGTCAGCAGTGTGTTGCCGGTGAAGCCCTTCTTGATCGCCAGCGCGCGCATGTCCTTGGCATGGGCGATGCACGCGTTCAGAGCGCCATCCCAGCCTTGATAGTGTTTGGGGTCGACGTGATTCAAACCGATGTGGATTGAGATTCCTTTCGCCATGACAACTCCTCCAAGTTGAGATTTGCTGCAACTCGAAGTTTACGGGCTGCCGACAAAAGCTGTCAAACGAAATGTGCTACGGTTTCCAGCCTTGCTTGTTCAGTTGCTGCTCAGCCTGAATCGCAAAACTGAAATCGTAAGCGCGCTGTGGCGGCACGATGTGATTGACTTCCGCAACCTGGGCGACGATCGCGAGATCGTTCTTCTGCGTCTGCTCGTCGACGTAGCCCGCTTTAGTGAAAGTTCCCACCAGGTCGTCGTACATGCGCGTGGCGAGAACCCTGTCGAGCTCGCTGAATTTGGTGATAGCGGCGATGGTCGCTTCGCGCTCGGTGCGGGCGACGCGCAAGCCTTTGACCACCGCGCGGACGAAGCCGGCGAGCTGCTTGGGCTGTTCCTTCAAGAATTTCTCCGAGGTGGCGAAGGTGCCCCAGGAGTTTTTGACGGCTTTGCCGACAAATAGCAGATCGCGCATGCCTTGATCCAAAGCGGCGTAGCGCTCCTCGGGGCTGACGATGGCGGCGTCGACCGCGCCAGAGAGGAGCGATGGCAGACGGTTTACCGGACCGGGATCGATGAGCACGATGTCTTTAGGAATGTTGTTCTTGGTCAGAATGTCGCGAAACATGAAAGCCGCAATGGAGGCGACCCCGGTGGTGGCGACTTTCTTGCCGCTCAGGTCGCGCAAAGTCTTGATGTTGGGCCGCGCCACGATCCACTGCAGCACTTGATCGTTGAAGGCGAGAATGGTGCGCAGCGGCGCGTTGCCTTTGGAAATCGCCACCAGCGCGCTGCTGCCCGAGCCGGAAAACTGCACGGCGTTGACGATCAATGCCTGCAGCCCCGGGGCGTTTTGCATGTAGGTTAATTTCAGCTCCAACCCTTCTTCTTTCATGTAGCCGCGCTCCTGGGCGATGGCCAGCGGGACATATTGAAAAGCCTTTGAGGTGAGTGCCGCAGTGACCGTATCGAGAGCAGCGGCCACGCGTGGGCTGAGTGCGAAGAAAACAAATAATAGAAGTACGTTACAGACCATGAACAAACTCCTTATAATCGCCGCAATCATAATCTGAAATCTAAAATTGGCAATTTGAAATTCCGAGCGAAGCGAGGACTAGGGTCGCCAGTTAGCACGCGTCAGCTGCTGATCAGCTTCCAATGCCAATGAAAAATCATAAGCTCGGCTCAGTGGAACCGGTTCCTTGACGTCGGCAATCTGCTGAATGATAGCGAGATCGTTGCGCTGGATTTCTTCGTCGACCGCGCCGTTGGCGGTAAAGGTGTTGATCAGGTCGTCGTACATGCGCGCGGCGATCGAGCGCGGCTGCTTGGTGAAGCGCGTGAACGAGGCCACCGCCGCTTCTTTGTCGCGGCGCAGAACTCTTAGCCCTTTCAATGTCGCGCGCATGAAGCCGGCGGCCAGCTTGGGCTGTTCCTTCAGAAAGCGATCGGAGGTTGCCACCGTGCCCCAAGAATTCTTTACCTCGTTGCCGAAATAGAGAATTTCTTTATTGCCTTGGTCGAGAGCCGGATAACGGTCCTCATTGCCGACGATCATGGCGTCGATGACGCCGGACTGGAGCATGGCCAGGCGATTGCCGGTCGGCATGGTGATGTAGGTGATATCCTTATTGGGGTCGACGCCCTGTTTGGGCGCCAACTGGCGAAACATGAAAACCGCCGCCGAGGCCAGCCCCGTGACGCCGAGTTTTTTGCCTTTCAAGTCTTTTATCGTCGTAACGCCGGGGCGCCCGACCATCCATTGATGCACTTTGTCGTTGACCGCCAGCACGGTCTTCAACGGCGCGTTGCCTTTGGCGATGGCGACGAGCGCGCTACTGCCGGCGCCGGAAAACTGGATTTGTCCTGAGACCAGTGCTTGTAGACCGGGCGTGGTCTGCATCATGACGATACGCAAGTCGATGCCTTCTTCCTTGAGATAGCCGCGCTCCTGCGCCAGAGGAAAAATGACGTATTGAAACGAGCGCGTGGTGAGCGCGACGTGAATCGGTTCGAGATTCTGCGCGCGAACCATCGCGGGGAAAAGCCAGATCGACGAATAGAGCACGGCGGCTACGATTCTCATATCGGCTCCTCTAACGTTGATAAAGTTGCCTTAAAAACCCCGACGCCTCCACTTCCTGCACCAGGCTGTTGTCGAGGAAACTGCGCGGGTCGGCGTTGGCGAGTTTGGGATTCTTTGGCGCCAAATCGTCGAGCAAGGTCTTCACGCCGTCTGGTGTGATCGCCAGGTTTTCCGGATACATGGGCGCGAAGTCGCGATATGCACGCTCCAGGCTTTCGTTGTCGGTGATGCGCATCTTCTTGGCGAAGATCGCTTTGGTGGGTTCTTTTTGGGTTTTGATGAAGTGAACCGCTTCCATCATGGCGCGGGTGAGGCGCAAGAGCGCCGGGCGGCGCGCTTTGATGATGGCCTCGCGCGACAGCACGGCGTTGTACCAAAAGGGAATCTTCAGGCCGATGAAGCTTTGCAGCGTGCGGAAGCCAAGTTTTTCCGCTTCGCGGGTGAACGGCTCGGCCATCGACGTGAATTGAATAACGCCTTTCGACAGCGCGGCGAAACGCTCGGGCGCCGCGCCGATGGAAAAGATTTTTACGTCCTTGTCGGGGTCAATGCCGAGCTTTCTCAGCGCCAGCCGAATGCCGAGGTCGGAGGTGCTGCCCAAGCGATTGACGCCGCCGCTCTTGCCTTTGAGTTGCTCGATAGTGGTGACGCTGGGGATCGTGACCAGATAGTCTGGAAAGCTTGGCACCATGCCAAGGATCATCACCGTGTCGGCGCCGCCGCTGCGCGTCGGCACGACGCTGGTCACCGACGTTACCGTTACATCCAGCTCGCCCGACATCAGCGCCTGCATGGCGATGGGGCTGGCGCTGATGCTGATAATTTCGCCGGTGAGCCCATGCTTGGCGAGCAGCTTGCGCTCTTCGACGACCCAAATAGGCGCATTGGTCGGCGTTGCGCCGGCCCAGGCGATGCGCATGCGCTCCTGGGCGTGGGCGCCCGCCGCCAGCATACTCAGCAACGCTAGCGCAAGCACGATCACTCGTTTCATGGTTCCTCCGCGGCGTCGAGCCGCACAGTAGGGCAGAAGTTCCACCGACGTCAAGGGTTTGGCTCGAAGATCAAATTTTGCGATTTGTGCCACGCCACAACTTTAGCTGAGCAGCGTTGATGGGAAATGGCAGTGGTTTGCACCACCTAGCGAAACCCGATAAAGAGCGCAGCATGACGAGCCTGCCAAAAGACCTGTTGGCCGACGCCGGCGAAATTCGGAAAGCGGTCAAATCGCTGCGCAAGAAGCCGGTTATCGAGGGGCTGATCCGTCGCGGCATCGCACCAGAAAGAATCGAAGCGATTATCAGAGATGCCGAAGCGGCTGCCGACACCCTGGCCGCGAAGGCAGTGGCGCGTATGGCGCACCGTAAACGCGCGAAGTTGAAAATCGTAAAGTTTTAGTCGGGGACACTTGCCCGGATGGCTATAAGCCCGACTTGTCCTAACGCTTTCCGGTTTAATTCTCTCTAGATTCAGTTGCTCAGAGGTCACTCTATTGCTCCGCTCGTAGTCCTTTGCTCAGTCAACCAGCGAGCCAGGCTCCTGCTTGACGATGGGCGCGGCTAGGTATTACCTAGAACGGAGCGACAGGTCACAAGGCCAAGGAGAAGCAGTATGAAAGCTGAAGATCAGTCGAGCGCGCTTCGCGAAGCGTTTCATAAGAAAATGCACGCCGCCAACATGTACGGCTTGTGGGAGCTGGCGAGTCAAATGACGCCGCAGCCACAGCCCAAGATGAGTGCCCATATGTGGCTGTGGTCGGTGCTGGAGCCGATCGTTACGGAGTCGACCCAGGCCGTGCCGGTGGGCGACGAGCGGCGCGCGCTGCAACTGTTCAACCCCGGTTTGAGCGGGCGCTGGGCGACGACCAATAACTTGATCGCCGCGGTGCAAGTCTTGCTGCCCGGCGAGGTGGCGCGCGCTCATCGCCACACGCCGACGGCGATCCGGTTTATCATCGAAGGCAGTGGCGCCTATACGGCGGTGGATGGCGAGAAAGTGTTTATGGAGCCGGGCGATTTGATTCTCACGCCGAGCTGGTCGTGGCACGATCATGGCAACGAAACCAAGCAGCGGATCGTCTGGATGGACGGGCTCGACATTCCGCTGATTGCCAACGTCGAAGCGATGTTTTTTCAGTTCTACACGGCAACGCAAGTGCCCGCGAGCCGGCCGGCTAATGCCTCGAAAAATATGTACGGCTACGCGCCGCTCAATCCGACTTGGGTCAAGGAGAAATCGAAAGCCTCGCCGCTGCTGCTCTACTCATGGAAAGAAACTTGGCAGGCATTGGATGGGCTGCGCAGCGAAGCCGGCAGTCCGTTCGACGGCGTAGCGATGGAATATCGCCATCCGCAGACCGGCGGGTCAGTGATGCCGACCATGGCTTGCCGCATTCAGCTACTGCGCGGCGGCGAACACACCAAGGCGCACCGCCACACCGGCAGCGCGGTCTATCATGTCGTGCAGGGCCAGGGCATGACGATCATCGATGGCAAGCAATTCAACTGGCGCAAGAACGACATCGTCGTGCTGCCGCCCTGGGCCGTGCATGAGCACGCCAATACCTCGGCGAGCGAAGATGCGGTGCTGTTCTCGATTCAAGACGCGCCGGTGCTCGAAGCGCTGGGGCTTTTCTACGAAGAGGAGTACACGGAAAACGGCGGGCGTCAGAAAGTGACGTCGACGTTCAGCTCATAAAGATGTTTCACCACGAAGGCACGAAGCACACGAAGTTCGGAGAAGGAGTGTTTCTTTCCGACCTTGGTGCTCTTCGTGCGTGCTTCGTGGTGAATCTTTCCTGCTGAAATTTCACCAGGTGCCTAACCACGGGAACCATCATCACTCCCGGGTTTGTTGACCCCTTTGGGTTTTCCTTTTACGCTGAATTTTCCGATTGGAATCTCAGTTGCTGACGCATTTTCATCCCCTCGTCGAACGCTGGTTTGTCGAGCGCTTCAAAGATCCGACGCCGCCTCAGGAGTTGGGCTGGGGCTCGATCGCCGCCGGGAAGTCGACGCTCATCGCTGCGCCCACCGGCTCCGGTAAGACCCTGGCGGCCTTTCTTTGGTCGGTGGATCGGCTGATCAAGCGCGCGCTCGACGGCACCCTCGACGATCGCACCAGCGTCGTCTACGTCTCGCCGCTCAAAGCCTTGGGCAATGACATCGCCAAAAATTTGCAGCAGCCGCTCGAAGAAATCTACGAGCTGGCCGGCAAGGAAGGCGTGCTGCTGCCGACCCTCCGCGTGGCGGTGCGCTCCGGCGACACGCCGGCGCACGAGCGCCAGGCGATGGTGAAAAAGCCGCCGCATATTTTGATCACCACCCCCGAATCGCTCTACATTTTGCTTACGGCCGAAAAAAGCCGTCGCTTTCTTAAGACTGCGGAGACCGTCATCGTCGATGAAATCCACGCGGTCGCCCAAGACAAGCGCGGCGCCCATTTGGCGCTGACGTTGGAGCGGCTCGATGCTCTAGCCGAACAGCCGTTGCAGCGCATTGGCCTCAGCGCGACACAAAAACCTATTGAAGAGGTCGCGCGTCTGTTGGTCGGCAGCGAGCGCATCGATGCCAATGGCGCGCCAAAATGCACCATCGTCGACACCGGCCACAAACGCGAAATGGAAATGTCGGTCGAGCTGCCCGATCAAGAGCTTGGGCCCATCGTGCGCCATGAAATCTGGGCGGAGATCTTCGACAAGATGGTCGCGCAGGTCAAAGCGCATCGGACGACGCTGGTTTTCGTCAACACCCGGCGCTTGGTCGAACGGGTGGCGCACCAATTGAGTGAGCGCTTGGGCGAGGATAAAGTCGGCGCCCATCATGGCAGTTTGTCGCGCAAGACGCGGTTGTCGGTGGAAGAGCGATTGAAGTCAGGTGCGCTTCCGGTCGTCGTGGCTACTGCATCGTTGGAGCTAGGCATCGATATCGGCCACGTCGATTTGGTTTGTCAGATCGGCTCGGCCCGCTCTCTCGGAGTCTTGCTGCAGCGTGTCGGCCGCTCGGGCCACTGGCGCGGCGCCACGCCAAAAGGATTGTTTTACCCGTTGACGCGCGACGATTTAGTCGAATGCGCCGCCGGCATTCGCGCCATTCGCGCCGGCGCCCTCGATCGTCTTTGGGTGCGCGAGAAACCGCTCGATATTCTCGCCCAGCAAATGGTGGCCACCGTGGCGAGCGCCGCGGTGACGAGCAAAAAAGATGATGGCGAAAGCGGCGGCATCGCCGAAGAAGCGCTCTGGCGCCTGGTGCGGCGCGCCTATCCCTACCGCGATCTTAAACGCGAAGAATTCGAGCAGCTGTTGGAAATGCTTTCGGAAGGCATTTCAACGCGGCGCAGCCGCAGGAGCGCGCATATCCATCGCGATCGGGTGCACGGCATGCTGCGGCCGCGGCGCGGCGCGCGGCTGATCGCCATCACCAATGGCGGCGCGATTCCCGATGTCGCCGACTACAATGTCGTTGAGTTTCCCGATGAGACATTTGTCGGGACCGTGCATGAAGATTTCGCTATTGAAAGTCTGGCCGGCGATATTTTTCTTTTGGGCAACCGTTCCTGGCGCATTCGCCGCGTCGGCTCGGGCAAAGTTTGGGTCGAAGATGCCCAAGGCTTGCCGCCGACCATTCCGTTTTGGCTCGGCGAAGCGCCCGGGCGCACAGTGGAGCTGTCACAGGCGGTTTCCGAGCTGCGCGAGGAAATCGCTGGCCGGCGTCACGAACCGCACCTGGCCGCGCAGTGGCTGGTCGACCAATGCGGCATTGCGCCGGCCGCCGCCGAGCAGTTGGTGAGCTACGTCAAGGAGACCTGTGCGGTGCTCGGCACCGTGCCGACGCAGGAGCGGATTGTTGCGGAGCGCTTTTTCGACGAAGCCGGCGGCATGCAGCTGGTCATTCATTCGCCGTGGGGCGGGCGCATCAACCGCGCCTGGGGCATGGCGCTGCGCAAGCGCTTTTGCGTCAGCTTCGACCGCGAGCTCCAGGCGGCGGCCACCGATGACGGGGTTAATATTTCTTTAGTTGAGCAGCATTCTTTTGCTCTGGGCGACGTCTTCCTCATGCTGCGGCCGGCGATCGTCGAGCGCGATCTGATTCAAGCAGCGCTGCCCTCGCCGATGTTTACCAACCGCTGGCGCTGGAACACCACGCGCGCGTTGGCGCTCTTGCGCAGCAACGGCGGCAAAAAAGTGCCGGTGGCGATCCAGCGCATGCGCGCTGAAGATTTGCTCGCCGCGGTTTTTCCCGAGCAAGTGATGTGCCAGGACAATCGCGTCGGTCCCGTCGAGATTCCCGATCATCCTTTGGTGAAAGAAACCGTTGGCGACTGTTTGCACGAAGCGATGGACAGTGACGGCTTGACCGAGATCATTGCGCGCATCGAGCGCGGCGCGATCGCCACCGTCTGCGTCGACACGCCGGTGCCGTCGCCGATGGCCCACGAAATTCTCAACGCCAATCCGTACGCTTTCCTTGACGACGCGCCGCTGGAGGAAAGACGCGCGCGGGCGGTGTCCTTGCGCCGCGTCGACCCTTGGCTCGATCGCGAGTTCGGCCAATTGGATAGCGCCGCGATCGAAGAAGTCCGCCAGCAGGCATGGCCCGATGTGCGCAATGCCGATGAGCTGCATGATTTTCTCCTTGGCGTCGGCTGGCTGCCGGCGCAGCAAGCCGGCGCCTGGGGGGAGTGGGCGGAGCAGCTTGTCCGCAGCGGGCGGGCGACGCGGGCTACCTGGGAACTTGCCGATTCGGCGCCGTCCTTTGCAGCCTATGTTCCGGCTGAGCGGCTGCATTGGCTCGAAGCGATCGAACCAGCCGCCCGGACGCAGCCAAAACTCATGCTCTCGCCGCAGCTGGCCAGCGCCGCCATTCAGAGCGACGAGGCGATCAGAAAAATCGTTCATGGCTGGCTCGAAGTGTCAGGCCCATGCACCATCATCGGCTTGGCGCACCAACTTGGTCTGACCACGGCGCAGGTGGAAATCGCCATGCTGCAGCTGGAAAGCGCCGGCGTGGTTTTGCGCGGCAATTTCACCGGAGCGGACAATGGCACGGAATGGTGCGAGCGCGGTTTGCTGGCGCGCATTCACCGCCTGACCGTCGGCCGCCTGCGTAAAGAGATCGAGCCGGTTGCGCCGACGGGATTCATGAAGTTTTTGCTGCGCTGGCAGCAGGTGACGGCTTCCTCCAAGCCGCGCGGCCGCGAAGGGGTGCTGCAAGTGATCCGCCAGTTGCAAGGCTTGGAATTGCCGGCGCCGGCGTGGGAGCAGCATGTGCTGCCGGCGCGGGTGGAGAACTACGATCCGGCGGACTTGGAACATCTCTGTTTAGCCGGCGTGGTGGCCTGGGGCCGGCTGCGCTCGGAACTGCCCATTGGGGATGAAGAAGATCCGGGGCGGCCCGTTCGCCGTAGCCGGCGCGCGCCGGGGCGCAGCGCTCCGATTGCCTTCTTGCTGCGCGAGGAGCGCGACTATTTTCTTCCGGCACGCACCGTCGCGCCCGAAGAAACGCCGGGTCTGTCCTCGATGGCGCGCCAGGTTGCACGCTATTTGGCACAGCACGGCGCGTCGTTTTTGAGCGACATTGCGCGGCGCACCGGCTTGCTCAAGGTCAAAGCCGAGGAATCTCTATGGGAGTTGGTCGCCCGCGGGGTTGCCACCGGCGACGGCATCGCCGGGCTGCGCGTTCTGCTCACGCCCGAGAAACAGCGCCGGGCGCCGCGCTCGCGGCTGCGCATCATCGCCGGCGGCCAAGCCGCGGCGCGCGCCATGCCGGTCGGGCGCTGGTCGCTTTGGCGCGATGCGCCGGGAACGCACGTGCCAAACGAAGAAGAAATCCTTGAACATCAGGCGCGCCAGCTGCTGTTGCGCTACGGCGTGGTTTTTCGCGAGCTTTTGGCGCGCGAAAGCGGCGCGCCAGCGTGGCGCCAGCTGCTGCAATGCTATCGCCGCTTGGAAGCTCGCGGCGAAATCCGCGACGGCCGCTTCGTCAACGGCTTCGTCGGCGAACAGTTCGCCGTGCCCGACGCGGTCGACCGCCTCCGCGCCGAGCGACGCGCGCCGGCAACACAAACCCCTGCGCTTGTCGCCGCTGCCGACCCGTTGAACCTTGTCGGCATTCTTTCGGCGGGCGCACGAATCGCACCATTTTCCAATCAGACCATCGCTTACGCTGACGGCGTCGCAGTCGAAGCCGGCCCGCTCGGCGCGGTGTTAAGCCGGCTGCAAAATTCCCAGGCGGCCGCCGACTAGCGGGCGAAAATCACCAGGGCGTTGCCGTATAACTCAGGCAACACCTCACCGCCAGATCAAGTTGGCTTAAAGGCCTACTTAATCATTGTCGAATTTAACCGACGCCGCTACTTCATCGCTGGTTAGCTACTTTTAAAAGTAAACCATCGACGCTTCAGCGGAAGCGAAAAATCTCAACCAGAAAATGTCAAACCGTAGAGACGGAGTTGTACGAGCGAAGGAGCGGAGGTTTGTCTTTTAAAGTAGCGTGAACTTAGGATCGAACGCTGCCATTGCTGCCATTGATGCCATTGCTGCCATTGCTGCCATTGATGCCATTGATGCCATTGCTGCCATTGATGCCATTGATGCCATTGATGCCGTTGATGCCGTTGATGCCGTTGGTGCCGTTGGTGCCGTTGGTGCCGTTGGTGCCGTTGGTGCCGTTGGCCACGCTGGTCGGGGCCGATGGCCGCACCGCGCCGGCGTTCAATACTTCTTTCAACACCCGGATCTCAACGACATTCTCTTGAAGCCGCGTCAGGTTTTCCTTGGCGCGATGGATTTCATTGAGCATGCCGTCCAGATCACCGATGGTGATATGGTCCAGTGCGGTGCGAATCTTGCGGTTCAGACCAAACAGATTCTGGACGCCGCCGTCGGCGGTGAACTTCTCATCCAGCTGCTGGGATACCCGCGTCACACCTTCCATTTGGGTCTTTACATCATCCACGTTTGGGTCCTCCTTTTTGCCCTTGCAGAGAAGAATTATTTTTAGTGTAACTACCAGAAATCATAGTTCAGAGGAGAAAATAAGCAAAAACAATATTAGTTGTGGACATTTTTTTAAACGCACGCAAGGAATAGTTATTCACGGAGAAACGCGAGGTTGCATCATGGCAGAAAAACCAATCTTAGGAGTGCCCAGTCCACGGGTGGAAGGCGAAGAGAAAGTTGCCGGCAAGGCGGTTTACGCGGTGGACGTCGCGTTGCCGGGAATGTTGTGGGTGAAGCTACTGCGCAGTCCGTTGGCGCACGCGCGCATCAAACGCATCGACACCAGTCGAGCGAAGGCGGTGCCCGGCGTTAAAGTGGTGCTCACCGGAAAAGAAATAGCTGGCATCAAGATCGGCAAGAAGATCATCGACATGCCGCTGTTGGCGGATGACGTGGTGCGTTTCGTCGGCGAGAAGGTCGCCGCGGTGGCGGCGGACAGCGAAGCTCACGCTGAGGAAGCGATCGACTGCATCGATGTCGAATATGAAGAGCTGCCGGTTGTGACAGATGTGCTGGCAGCGCTTGCGCCCAAGGCGCCGCTGCTACATCCGGAAGTAGGCAGCTACAAGGGTTTGCTGCAAAAAATCCACACGCCGAGCAATGCAGTGGTTCAACTCACTTGGAAGAAGGGCGACGTCGTTGAAGGCTTTCGCCAATCCGATCTGGTGGTGGAGAATACTTTCGAAGTGCCGGCGGTGCATCAAGCTTACATCGAGCCGCATGCCTGCGTAGTGCGCGCTCACCAAGAGGGCTTCGAAGTTTGGGCGTCGACCAAAAGCCCCTACGCGCTGCGCGATCAAGTGGGCAACGCCGTGAACATCGCGCCGGCGAAGATCGTCGTGCATCCCTGCTACGTCGGCGGCGACTTTGGCGGCAAAGGCGACTCGAACGATGTGGCGTTGTGTTATGAGATTGCCAAGCGCGCCGGCGCGCCGGTTAAAGTGATCTTCGATTATAGTGAGGAGTTAATTGCGGGCAATCCGCGCCATGGGGCATTGATCAAAGTGAGGACCGGCGTCAAGCGCAACGGTTTGATGATCGCCGAGCATATAGAATTGTTATTTGACAGCGGCGCTTACAGCTCCTATCGGCCGCAAGGCTACCTGGTCGGCGCACACGATGCGTCCGGTCCATACCGTATTGCCAACTGTCTGGTCGAGGAAAGATACGTTTATACGAATAAAATGCCCGCGGGCTACATGCGGGCGCCCGGCCACGTGCAGGGCTTTTTCGCCAGCGAAAGCCAGCGCGATCTGATCGCCCGCAAGCTCGGCATGGACCCGGCCGAGTTTCGCCGTATGAACTTTATGCGCGACGGCGAGCCGGCGCCGTTGGGTGAGCATATTCATCACATTCGCCCCGAGGAGACCCTGGCCAAGGCGCTCGAAGTTTCTCATGCGCGCGCGGCGAAAAATAAAAACATCGGCCTCGGCTGTGCCATCGGCAACTGGGTATCGAAGGGCGGCGAGTCCTATTCCTTTGTTCGAATCGATGAGCAGGGTGGAGTCACGTTGTCATCGGCGGTCATCGACACCGGGCCTGGCGTCTATTCGATCATGCGCCAGATCGTCGGTCAGGAGTTGAAAGTGTCCCTCGAAGATATCCGCGTCGAGCCCTGGGACACTTCGAAAGTCATCAAAGACACCGGCGTGCGTGGCAGCAGCAGCACACGCGTGCACGGCTCGTCGGCCTACGCAGCGGCGGTCAAGGCGCGTGAAGCGGTGCTGCAGGCCGCAGCGCAGGCCATGAATGCAAGGCCGGAGGAACTGATGGTCTACGAAGGCGGCGTGATCCACGGCCGCCGCGAACAGCGCATGAGTTTGGCCGATATCGTGCGCGCCCATGGCGCGCCCATCGTCGCCGAAGGGCATTATGCCAACATGTCCGACGGCCCCGAGTCGTCGCTGGTGGCGCAGGTGGCGGAAGTGGAAGTTGACGATGAAACCGGTGCGGTGACGCTGCGGCGGCTGACCACGGCGCACAACACCGGCACGATTCTCAACACCTTGACGCATCAAGGGCAGATCGACGGCGCCGCCGTGATGGGGATCGGCTATGGCGTCATGGAAGGGTTCTTGAACGACGAGAACGGCCGCGTGGTCACCGCTAATCTGGGCGAATATAAGATCCCTAACATAAAAGATGTACCCGAGTTGACCACGGCAATCGTTCAATCCAACGTTGGCAGCGGGCCGTACAACAGCATGAGCATCGGCGAGCATGCCTTGATTCCCACTGCGGCAGCCATCGCCAACGCGGTGGAGGACGCGGTGGGCGTGCGCATCACCTCCCTGCCGATCACCGCGGAGAAGGTTTTGGCGGCGTTGAAACAGAAAGGGGCCTGAACTATATCGTGGCGATATCGGGACATTGGGCGATGAAGAGGCAGTTTTTACTTGTTACGTGTCTGTGGCTCTTCGCACTTGCATTGTCGGTGGCGGCTTATGCCGGCGAGCCGCTCGATCTGGTGAAGAGCACGGTCGACAAGGCGCTCGAAATCTTGCAGGAGCCCAGGCTGCAAGCGAAGGAAAAAAGGACTGAAAAGCTCAACCTGCTGCGAGACACCGTGAACCCTGTGTTCGATTACGGTGAGATGGCGCGCCGCACCCTTGGCAAGCATTGGGCCGGTCGAAGCAAGGCCGAACAAGAAGAGTTCATCAAACTGTTTCGCAATTTCGTCGAGCGCGTCTATACCGACAAGGTGGAACTTTACAACGGCGAAAGAGTCGTATTTGGCCGTGAAACCATCGACCGGGATTTGGCGCAAGTGGAATCTTTTGTGGTCGACGCCAAGGGTGAAAAGTCGTCGGTGGTCTACCGGCTTTTGAAGAACCAAAGCGGCTGGAAACTCTACGATGCGGTGGTGGAAGACATCAGCATCATCGCAAATTACCGGTCGCAGTTTGACCGCATTATTCGCAACTCATCTTATCAAGAGTTGATCCGCCGGCTCAGCGAGAAAACGAATTGACCCAAGAGGGCGGAGCCGCAACTGAATCGGATAAGAGATTTAAGCGCAAAAAGCGCAAAAGACACAAAAACTCGGAGAGGAAATATTCACCACGTGATTCATGGGCGCGCGTCGGCACGTGAATCGCTTCGTGGTGAGATGAGCATCTTAGCTGCCGTAGCTGCTGCTACGCTGGCGCTGGCCGTAGCGTTCGACGAAAATTTCGTAAAATGACGCGATGGTGCGGTCTTCGACGTGGGGGTGGCCGTCGTCATTCTTGTAAAGCAGCGTGAGTGACAGCGGCCGCTTCTCGATACCAAGCAGCTCGGCGTTTTGCGCATCCAAGTAGGCACCGATGGTGCGCAGCGTGTTCGATAGATTGTAGAAGTCGGGTAGGGTGTTAGGGGTTTTGCGCTGATGCTGCCCCTGCCATTGCAGCCGAAGCAGGTCTTGAGCCATAAAGCTTAAGGTGCGTGCCCCTTCTTTTTTCTTCAGTTGTTTGAGCTTGGCTAACAGCGAAGTCGGCTTTTCCGGGGCGCCACTGACAACATACTTCCCGGCCTCGCTCTTCATTTCAAATACTGTAATGCCTTCCGCTTCCAGTGCCTGACCGAGGGCACGTAGCTCATGGTCGTATTGCGGCTTGTTAGTCATAAGACCCTCATGTTACAAACATCCCCAGGCGCTCGGAACAACCGCTCCACCGCTCGCTACATAACATCGGATGACGGTGAAAAACAAGAGCTAATCGCTTGAGTTTCTTGACAAAAATAGGGGTGGCACGTATCGTGACGAGATCTTTCGAAAGCTATTTTTTCAGGAGGCATACATGGCACGTCCGGAACGGGTTGGCACCGCTCATAGCACAGTGACCTATCGCGGGTTGCGCGACTGGATCGAACAGGTTGAAAAAATGGGCGAGCTGCTCACCGTCAACGGTGCGCATTGGGACCGTGAGATGGGCGCTATCACCCAGATGTTGACCGAGAGCGCCCGCGGCACCGCGCCGGCGATCGTCTTTGACGAAGTGCCTGGCTACCCGAAAGGCCATCGCACGCTCTACGGCCAGTTCTCAACGATCAAAAGGGTGGCGCTGACTCTGGGGCTACCGCTCGAATACGAGCGCAAAGCGGACATTGTGAAGGCCTACCACCATGTGATGACCGACATGAAGTTGATCAAGCCCAAGATGGTCAAGACCGGGCCGATCTTCGAGAACGTCTTGGAGGGCGACAAGGTCGATGTGTTGAAGCTGCCAGTGCCGATCCACCACCAACGCGACACGCACCGCTATGTCGGCACCGCGGACATGTGTATCACCAAAGACCCTGACGCTGAGTGGTACAACTTCGGCGCCTACCGCTGCGAGGTTTACGACGGCAAGACGATCGGCTGCCAAATTACCGAAGGCAAACACGGCCGCATTCATCGCGATAAATACTTCGAGCGCGGCCAGAGCTGCAAATTTGCGATTGTCTGCGGTCAAGACCCGTTGCTTTACATGTTGTCGGCAAGTCCGCTGCCGAGCGGCGTTTCTGAGTACGATTTCGCTGGCGGTATCCGCGGCGAGCCGGTCGAAGTGGTGAAGGGGCCCTATACCGGATTTCCGATTCCCGCCGACGCTGAAATCGTCATCGAAGGCGAGGCGGTTCCTGGCAATGCCAAGCCGGAAGGGCCGTTTGGTGAGTGGATGGGTTACTATTCCGACGACGTTGTGCCGCGGCCCTATTTGGACGTCAAGACCGTCATGTATCGCAACAATCCGATCCTCACCTGCGCGCCGCAGCACAAACCGGTGGATGAGACCGGCTTGCTCAAGGGCATCGCTGGCGCGGCAGAAATCTGGAATGCGTTGGAAGCCTGTGGCCTACCAGAAATTCTCGGCGTGTGGAACCACGAAGGGGCGCCGGCGACGCGCTTTACGGCGATTCAAATCCGCCAACGCTACCCGGGCCATGCGCGCAACGTTTTGCACGTGGCGTCGAACTGCATGGCCGGCGCTTACAACGGCAAGTGGACCGTGGTGGTCGACGACGACGTCGATTGCTCGGACATCGATCAGGTGCTGTGGGCGATGGGCACGCGCTTCGACCCGATCACCGATATCGATCTGGTGCAAAAGGCCTGGTCGTCGGGCCGCGATCCGATGTTTCTGCCGGGTAACTTCAACAACCGCATTTTGATCGACGCTTGCCAGCCGTACAATCGCAAGCTGCGCGGTGAGTTCCCCAAGGTTGTTGAAGTGCCGGACGATTATCGCAAGCAGATGAAAGCGAAGTTCCCGCAGCTGTTTGGCAAGTAGGACCGAGTCGGAGAAAGATTATTTCGCGCAAAGGCGCAAAGCGCGCAAAGTTCGCGATGAAAACGCGCTGAACTTGGCGAGCTTTGCGCCTTTGCGATTTCCTCAATCGAACCAGGAGCGGACATGGTGTTCACGAGTTGGCGCGGCACGGTGGGCGTGGTTAAACCGACCCATCGTCCGGGATCGCTCGAAGAATTCATTCGCCTCATCCCCGAAGGGGTCGGGGTGGTGCCGGTTTATCTGAATTTCAAGCGCGGCACCGAGGAAGAATTTGGCGCCGCGTTGAACGCCGTGCACGGCAAGGTTGCCGAGCTGGCCGAGGAAGGCGTCGATCTGATTCATCCCGAAGGCGCGCCGCCGTTCATGATTCACGGCTACGATGGCGAGGCCAAGATCACCAAAGAGTGGGAGAAAGAATTTAACATTCCGATTGTCACCGCGGCCCAGACCCAGGTCGAGGCGCTGCGTGCGCTCGGCGTGAAAAAATTTGTCGGGGTGACTTATTTCGTCGGCAGCATCAACGATATGTTCACCCGCTACTTTCAAAGCGCTGGCTTTGAAGTGCTGGCGATGGAAGGCATGAAGGTCGACTTTGCCGACGTCGGCCGGCTGGCTTCGACGGAAATCTACGGCCACACGCGCCGGGCTTTTCTCAAACACCCAAACGCCGACGGGGTCTATATGCTTGGCACCGGTTGGCGCTGCTTGGATGTCATCCATATGTTGGAAGAAGATCTGCAAGTTCCTGTCATCCATCCCGTTCCAGCGCGTGTCTGGTCGGTGCAGAAGCGCTTGCACCTGCGTCAGAAAGTCAAAGGGTTCGGCAAGTTGTTGGAGGAGATGCCGTAGGGGAGAAGAATGGGGTGATGGAGTGTTGGGATTCGCCCAAGTTAGCGGCGCGATGCGGGTTCGCTTTCGAGTTTGCGACCTTCGTTTTGACAGTATCTTTTGATTTCGTTCACAAAGCGCTCGCCTAGGTCGGCGAGTTTCTTGTCGCCAACGCCGCGTACCCCTAACATTGCTGCCGTGGAATTGGGACGCAGCCGCGCCATGTCGCGCAATGTGGCGTCGCTGAAGATCACGTAGGCCGGCACGTTGCGCTCGCTGGCGATTTCCCGGCGCAGGTTGCGCAGGTGCTCAAATAGGCCACTGTCGACCCCCTCCCACGAGTGCTCATCGACCCGAGTCTTGGTTACCTTTTCTTTCGCCTGCAATAGGCGCACCTGACGCTGGCTGCGCATCACTTCCCAAGACAGTGCATTGAGTTTGAGCACCGGCCGCTCGTCGGTGCTGCGTTCGAGCAGGCCGGCGTCGATCAGTTGATAAATCATGTTGGTGAGGGTCTTGCGCTCGGTGCCCTTCAGGAGGCCGTGGGTCGAAAGTTTTTCATGATTCCAGCGGCGCACCCGTTCGGTGTTGGCGCCGAGCAAGACGTCGACGACGTGTTCGGCGCCGAAGCGCTCGCCGGCGCGGTAGACGCAGGAGAGAATCTTTTGCGCGGTGACGGTCGCGTCGGCTAATCCTTCAACTTCATTCAAGCAAACGTCGCAGGCGCCGCAGCTCGGTTTGTTGTAGTCCTGGCCAAAGTATTCCGACAGCATTTTGTGGCGGCATTGGATGCCGTTGCACAGCCGGCGCATGTGATCGAGCAGTTGGCGCGAGGCGGCGATCACTTCGGCCGGTTCTTTGGTGTCCAATGCGCTCTTTTCGATGAGCCCCTCCCAACGTAAGACGTCCGCCGCCGAGTAAAGCAGCACGCACTCGGCTGGCAAGCCGTCGCGCCCGGCGCGGCCGGTTTCCTGCTGGTAATGCTCGATGGATTTCGGCATGGCCGCGTGAATCACGCAGCGCACGTCGCTACGGTCGATGCCCATGCCGAAGGCGACAGTGGCCGCCACCACATCGAGCGCCTCCGCGGCGAATTCGTCCTGGGCGCGGCGGCGGTCGTCGGCTTCCATGCCGGCGTGATAATGGGCGGCGCGAATTTTGTTGGCCTGCAGAAAGTCCGCCATCGATTCAGTATCGTTGCGGCTGATGCAATAGATGATGGCGGCTTCGCCTTTGTGCCGCTGTAAGATTTCCAGTACTTGGCGGCGGGCGTCGATTCGCGGAACGATGCGATAGGCCAGGTTGGGGCGATCGAAGGTACCGACCAACACAGTCGGATTTTTCAGTTTTAGCTGCTGCGCGATATCGTCGCGCACCCGCTCGGTCGCTGTCGCCGTGTAGGCCTGCACGCTCGCCTGCGGGAAGCGCGTTTTCAGTTCCGCCAGCCGGCGATACTCAGGGCGAAAATCATGGCCCCAGTGGCTGATGCAGTGGGCTTCATCGATGGCAAAGGCGCGAATCTTGACGCGCTCAGCCAGTTGCAAGAAGCGCGGCGTTAGCAAACGCTCAGGGGCAACGAAAAGCAGACGATAGCGGCCGGCGGCAAACTGTTCTTCGGTTTCTTGCTGCGCATAGGCCGGCATGCCGCTGTACAGCGCCGCCGCCGGATAGCCGCATTCGCGCAGCCCGTCGACCTGATCTTTCATCAGCGAAATCAGCGGTGAGACGACGATATCGGTGCGCCCCGCCAGCGCCGCTGGGACTTGGTAGCAAAGTGACTTGCCGCCGCCGGTGGGCAAAACGACCAAAGAATCGCGCTGCTCAAGCCCAGCGCGGATCGCCTGCTCCTGCAGCGGCCGCAGCTTGGCGTAGCCCCAGTAACGTTTGACGGTGGCGAGGATGTCAGAGGTGTCGCTTGAAGAAGGGGCCATTGTCGGTTTGCTCGCTGAAGCTACCTTTGAATGCCGCACTGCTATTCTTGAGATTGGCCAAGGAGCGATTTAGTTCGACGGGAGCCCGCTGCCAAGCGGGGCTCGATTGCCGATCCGATCATTTCAGTCAGTGTTTCCGCACGGGGAAGTATTTATCCAGCCATTCTTTCACGATATTAGTCAGCCGCGGGTTTTGTTCGTTGAACGTGAAATGATCGACGTCTGACAGTAAGTGCAGCTCGGTGGGCTGGCCGGCTTTCTTGAACATTTCGATCGATTCGTAGGTCGGCGTCACTGAGTCGTTGGCGCTGTGGAGCAAGAGCAGTGGCCGCGGCGCGATGTTGCCGACCTGGTCGTCGGCGCGGAAGTCGTTCATGCTCTGCGCTGTTTCAGCCGGAAACTCCATGATCGAGCCGTGGCTCATGCGATTCCTAAGTTTCTCCGGGATCGGCACGATGTCGTAGCGCGGCACCATCAGCGACTTGCCGGTCTGCCAGCGTACGCGCTTGCCTTCGGCGAGCATGTTGGTGAACTTGGCCCATTTCTCTTCGCCCGGATGTTGGCCGCGAAATTTTCTTTCGCCGTCGCCCCAGCCGCCGCAGGAGATCACCGCGGCGACGCGCTTGTCGGCGCCGCCGGTGAAAACTGCCACGGCTGCGCCGAAGCTGCTGCCAATCAGCGCGATGCGCTGCGGGTCGACTTCGGGTCTGGTGGCCATGTAGGAGATTGCATTGCGCGTGTCGGCCACTTGATCGAGGCAAATAATCCGGCCGCGCTCGCCTTCGCTGTCGCCGCAGCCGCGAAAATCGACGCGCAGCGAAACGTAGCCCCATTTGGCCATCAGTTTGCCGACGACCTTTTGCCCCTCGCCATCTTTGTTGCCGCCGAAGCCGTGCAGCATGATAAACGCCGGGCGGCGCTCACCGGCTTTGTAATCTTCAGGCATATCGACCAATCCTGCGAGTTTCAGACCGTCGGATTGAAAATAAATTTTTTCTTCCATGGCAGTGCTCCTGTATGTTTACGACCCTAGGAATGCTTCGACAGGCAGCATGAACGGATTTTCATGAACAATTTCAACTCGGATTCCGCTCGTCCTGAGCTTGTCGAAGGACTCCTCTCGGATTTTCAGCATCAAACGGACCCTTCGATTCATCCCCACGGTCCTAGATAGGGCTCGCCCATGTAGGCGTTGGCGTCGTTCTCCAAGCTTTCCGGCCAGTCGGCGAGCTTTTTCGCTCGGCGCTGTGCTTGCGGTTTGGTTTTGCCGTCCCAGCCGATCTGTTCAATCGCATAGTAGAGCTGAATCATATGACCGTCCGGGTCGCGGATCGTTGCCGAGTACTCGATGCCGGGGTGCAATTCTGCGGGAATCGACTCGCTCACTTGGACGCCGTGCTGCTTGAAGAAAGCGATGGCGTTTTTTAGTTGCCCGTAATTAGCGAGCTGCAGGCCGAGTGCGGTGAACTTCGAATGGCTGCTAAAGCCGAGCTTGTCGCGCAGCTTCATGGGCAGCAGGCCAACCGCGTGATGCTCGGTGTTGCAGCGCAGGTAGACGCAGCGCTCGCCTTGGTAAGTCGCTTCCTCGGTGACGGTAAAGCCCATGCCGTCGCGGTAGAAAGATAGCGTCTTTTCCAACTCGTCAGTGAACAAGTAAACCGGCCCCATGCGGACGATTTTAAACGGCCGCGGCAGCAAGATGCCGTCGACATCGTAGGTTGCAGGCAGCGCGTCGACGTGGCGATAGCCGGAATAGATGTCGACGCCTTTGGCTTGCGCCTGTTGCACTTCGTCGAACTCGGCGATCTGCGGCAGCTCGGGCGGCTTGTCAAAACCGCGGTCGTACATCGCGCGTGGTTTGCTGTGACCGGTCCAGCCGATTTGCTCGATGCCGTAGTAAAGCTCGTTGCTCTGGCCGTCGGGATCGAACAGGTAGGTGTGCCAGTTGGAGCCTGGCATGTCGCGGCCGGAGCGTTGCTGCCGGATGCCGCGCTCGTTGAACCATTTGATCGCGTCGCCGACTTCTCTCAAACTGCCCACCTGCCAGGTGATTTGATTGACCGTGATCCCCGGGGCTTCGGTGCGGCCCAGGGCGTCGCGCACTCGCTTGGGGAACAAAACCATGGCGTGATGGTCGGTGCCGTAGCGGGTGAAGTAACCGTTGGGGTCGCCCAAGCCGACCATCGTCGACGGGTCTTTGGCGCGCTTTGAATAGTCCATCACGTCGGACACCTTGAAGCCGAGGAGGTCGACGTAGAAGCGTCGTCCTTCGTCCATGTTGACGAGGTTAAAGCCAAAATGCCCCAGCCGGCGAATCTTAAACGGCTGGTTGAGCAGGACGCCGCCGACGTTAAATTTCTCTGCCATAGGAACCTCCGAGGAAGAAGAATTGGCGTGATGGAGTCATGGAGTGTTGGAGTGATGGGCGCCACCAACTCCACCTTCTAAGCGACCACGGTCTTATCCGATGGCATCCGGTTCCGTCAACCCATCGCTCCAATACTCCACCTCTCCAATTCTTGCGCTCACGAGCGGAACAAAAACCGGATCTTTTTGCGGATGCCGCGGCCCAAGCGTTTTTTTAGCTCGAACCAGACTCGCAACAGCCAATTGCGAGTACGCCACGCGACTGACGTGGAAGTCGTGATCCATTGATGGTTGAATTCGAAGCGCGCTTTATATTTGCGAATCTGCAGAGTCTTGCCGAACTTGCGCTTGAAGATTGCCTTGACGCTGACCGTGTTGCGCGACTCGGTGAAGACCGTGATGTTTTCCACCGGCAGGAGCGCGCGCACGCGCGAGATCTTGAGCGCCAGCGCCTCTTCATTCTTCGCGCTGATTTCGATGAGATTGGTAAGTAGCGCCGACCCTTCCAGCGCGTTGGTGGCGAGCTCCTTGCGCAGTTGAATCTCTTGACCGCGGTCGTCGTCGTAGCCGGCGATGACGAGATAGGTCTTGTGCTTGGAGGTTTGCATCGACTTCTGCCACCAATCCAAGGCTTTCTCTAAGCCGATACGGGATGCTTGCGAGAGCGTTTGTGAGTTCAAGCAGCCATAGGGCATGGCGACGATGACGATGGAAATTGGGGGACTCCTTTAAGGCCTAGCGGGACGCAGTATCGAATTGGAGCACAGGAGTGGTGGAGTGATGGGTGGAGCCCAAGATTCCAATACTCCAATACTCCAATACTCCAATACTCCAATACTCCAATACTCCAACTTTATTCCTCGTAGATCATCACGTCGACCGGCTTGCCGCCGACGGCGAGGTCAGGGCAGGCGCTCAAGGCGACCAGCAAATCGATCTCGGCCCGGAGATCCATGTAGTTGCCTTCGGGCGCCGCACTTGGGTGTGCTCCATCTTGCCGGTCTTGCCGTCGATGATCATGTGCTGATTGAGATTGAACGGGCTTGGGATGTCTTCGGGAATGATGCCGTACTTGGCGACGGCCCTAGATAAATTTTCGTAGCAGCCATGATCGGGAATTTCCTTGATCTCGCGCGGATAGTATTCCGCTAAACGATTTTCCTGCTGCGCCAGTTTAAAGCGATAACCGCTGCACATGCCTTTTTGTAGATCATGCGTGCCGGTTTTGTTGCCGTCGTAGGTGATGGTCATCATGTGCTGGTTGTTGCGCCCCATCAATTTATCGCCGGTGCTGATAAACAGCTTCATGTTGTAAACCTTGGTGCGCGGTTGGTCGAAGCGCTCGATCAGGTTGTGCAGATTGAAGAAGACGAAATCCACCGTGGTGGTGGCGATGATGCGAATGACTTGGCCTTTTTTCATCTCCGCCGACCAACCGGTGTTGTGCGGCACATGTTCTTTCAGCAAAGTCTTCATTATTGCGGGCTCCTTTTCGGATTTGAAAACAGTCTGCGAGTCTTCTAAAGCGCGTCGATAAACCTGCTTGTCATCAGCTCGCGAACGAATATCGAATCAATAAGACGTTGTCGTGTGATTCCAGTTGGCAGTGAAATCGTCGTTAGCGATTGACTTGGCATGAATTTGCCCGTCAGCAATCTGTAAGTGAGATTGGCAAAGCTGTCAAGCAATCAAAGCCTTTTTGCAGCGCCGATTTCGCTTTCCCCACGCGACGATAACACTTTGAAAAAACACGGAGTTTTGACTTAAAGCGGGGCGGTTTCTTGGGTCCGGTAAACCTTTGCCCGGCGGCGCCGTCCAATCGTTACGAGGCGCCGAAGTAAAGACATTAACACCCCAATGGAGGACAAAAAATGAAAAAGACATTGCTAGTGGGTTTGGCTGTGTTGGCACTGGGTTCTGCGAACGTGGCAAGGGCGGAGGAAGGCGACTATTGGGATCGACTGGGCGACCGCATCGATGCCCGGCTCGACCGGCGCGGCGACCGGATCAACGACCGGCTCGACGCGCGCGGTGATCGCATCAACGATCGCTTGGATCGGCGCGGCGATCACATTAACGATCGGTTCGATGTCAGAGGCGATCGCATCAACGACCGCTACGACGCGCTTGCCGAAAAAGCGCGCGCCGCTGGCAACACCAAGCTGGCCGAACGTTTGGATCGCAAAGGCGACCGGCTGGAAAAATATTGGGACAAGCGCGGCGACCGTGTTGAGAGGCGTTTAGACCATCGCGGTGACGTGATCGAGCGGCGATTGGATAACCGCGGCGATCGCATCGAGCGCCGTCTCGACGTCCGTGGCGATCGTATCAATCGTCGCCTGGATCATGTCGGCGATCACCGCCGGCATGCGAAGTTTCGCGGCAGATAGGATTTCGCGCATGGCGAGGGGCGGCCAACCGCCCCTCGCGTTTTTGGGGTAGCTGGCTAACGCTGAAAATATTCCTTGAATCCCGCCACCATGATGTTGGCGAGCCGCTCGTTATAGCTCTCGACGTGACCATAGTGGGTCAGTTTCGGCACGACGACTAGGCGCAAGTCTTTGGCGATGGGTTTGAAGCGCTTGAAGGCATAAACCTCGCGGCGAAACTCCAAACCCCGTTCGCCGCCTTCGATCCAGTGGCCTTTGTCGTTCTCCCCGACGATGTGCATGAGCTTCTTGCCCTTGAGATTATTCAAATCGGACTTGTAGGTGATGAACAACTCGTCGTCCGGCAATTGTGAAACGCGCTTGATTTGCGGCAGCAAGACGTCGTGGGCGCTGTGCTCGATGTCTTGCAAAAACGGCTTGAACTGCGGCCGGCGATGGTTTTCTTTTTCGAACCAGTTCTCGACACTGCCCCAGGGTTGATTGGGACCGACGTAGCCGCTCTTGGTGTAGCCCTTCGGCGAGCGGCGGCTCAAATCGGTCAAGTTTTTAAATTGCGCGGCGCGTTCTTCGGGCGATTTCTCAGCGCAGGCCAGGTCCCACTCTTTGCGCACCCACGCCGGCATGCCGGTGCCGTAACCGAGGCCGCCGATGAGTTTGTTCTTCAGACCATACTGCTCCATCAAGTAAAAATACTCGCCGCCGGTGGAATGGCCCCACATATAAATTGCTTCGCTGAGATTTTTTTCGACGAGCGCTTTGATTGCCTCGGTGCACATCATGAACGTGTAGACGCCAAGGCGATTCTTCAACTCGGTCGGGCTGGGAGCCTGGCCAATAATAAATTCTGGCAAGCGTTCTGGAATCGGTGCCCACGGCTTGCGGCTGTAGTGGCCCGGCAGAGAGATCGCTAGCACGGGAATACCGAGGGACGCGATATGTTGCGCCACACCGACTCGCGCCTTTGCCGGATCTTTCTTGGTCAGATCGGGATATTCTTCCGGTCCATCGGGGCAGAAAATAAACTCGTACTCATTGGCGGCGCCGCCGTGGATCATCACGACAGCCGTGTTCGGAATAGAAACTTTGGCCGGTCTGAATAGTCGACCGTGAATGTCCCACTGAAACAGCTCGCCGGGTTTCTCCGGATTCGCATAGCGGCGAATCGATTCTTGCACTTCTTTGACTGTGAAAGTCGTGCGTGGAAACGGATCGGCGAGGCTCGTGAAGTCGTCCCACGGCATGTAATAGATGAAATCGTCGCGCAGGCCGGCGCCGCTCTGCAGCGCGGCAACGAGTTTGCTCAGCGAATCTTGGCTCATGAAAGGGGCTCCTATTTGTTGATCTGTTCTCACCAGGATATGTTTGGTTCTGGCGTTGATGTCAATCAGGATCTTGAGGATGCTGGAGTGTTGGGTTGGCACCCGTTCGGTGCTTGATGCTCTGAGCATTTCTAATGTAGAAAACATAGAACAAAGTTCGGGAGGCTGCTCAATGGCAGAAATCGTCAACCGTCCATCCTACGAAAAAGTCGAAAGCAAAGTCGAAATCATGGACACCCCCTACGATCGCTGGATTGCGTCGCAGGGGATCGACATCATCCGTGGTTTTTTCGTCGAAGATCTTTACACGATTCCGCTCAAGAAGTGGGACCGGGTCGGCGGCGAAGGGGTCTGTATCATGCTCGACGGTGCCGGTTACATGGACGATGCTTACGTCACCGGCATTCCGCCGGGCAAGAGTCTTAATCCGCAGCGCCATATTTACGAAGAGCTGGTCTACGTGCTCTCAGGCCGCGGCGCGACCACGGTTTGGCAGGATGGCCATGGCAAGCAGACCTTCGAGTGGCAAGCAGGGAGTCTGTTCGCAGTGCCGCTCAACGCTTGGTATCAGCATTTTAACGGCCAGGGCGACAAGGAGACACGGTTGTTGTCGGTGACCACCGCGCCGCTGGTTTTCAATCTATTTCGCAATCCCGAGTTCGTCACCAATTGTCCGTTTAGTTTTAGCGAGCGTTTCAAAGGCGAAGACGGCTTTTTCGGCGGTGGCGGCAAGCTTTATAGCGACCGGGTGGTCGAGACCAATTTCGTTGCCGATGTGATCAACATCGAGCCGGTGGAATGGGCCGAGCGCGGCAAGGGCAATGCGACGATTTTTTTCGAGATGTCCGAAAGCATGATGGGCTCGCACGTATCGCGCTTTCCGGTGGGCATTTATAAAAAGGCCCATCGCCATGGCCCCGGCGCCCATGTGTTTATTCTTACTGGCCAAGGTTACTCATTGCTCTGGCCCGAGGGCAAAGAGATGACCCGGGTCGATTGGAAGCCGGGATCGATCGTGGTGCCGCCCGAAGGTTGGTTTCACCAGCATTTTAATTCCGGCGCCGAGCCGTCGCGCTATTTGGCGTTGAAGATTCTCAGCCGCAAGTACAAGCTCCAGCCCGGCAAGATTCAGTCCGACGTGCCGCTCGCTTACGGCGGTTGGCAGATCGAATACGAGGACGAGGACCCGATTATCCGCGAAACCTTCGAGGCGGAGTGCGCCAAGTCGGGCGCGCCGGTGAAGATGGCGCCGGTGGTGCGCCAGGCCAATTGACAAACTTTAGCGCGTTTCTAATAATGCCCGGCAAATAGTTTAAACGGCTCACTTTTGTGGAGGAGGCAAGCATGTTGAAACCGATTGGCATCACAGAAGGGCACTACGAGTGCCGCGCGCTCGATGAGACCCTGCCGATCTTTACCGATCTGATGAATGCTGAAGTTCTCGAGCGTACCGATAAGCTGGCGGTGGTGAAACATCCCAACACCAGATGGCGTCTGGGGATTCACGAGGGCGGCCCCGATTCGAAGAACAAGCCGCACAGCAACCACTACGGCTTTCGCGTTGCCAACTCCAAAGAGATTCCCAAGGCTTGCGATTACATCACCGCCAACAAGGAAAAGTACAAGATTCGCAGCGTGACCAAGCCCCACGAAGCCCACTTCGCCTATTCCATTTACTTCAAGGAACCGGGCGGCAACGATCTGGAAATCGAATACTACAACCCTGGGGCGCTGAAGCATGGCCGGCGGATTGCGCAAACGCCATGGCAGTCGCTCCTTCCGCCGGACAAGGCACAGGACAAGCCGTATCTGTGCCAAGCGATGACCCACGGCACACTCAACTGCGACGACAAAGAAAAAAGCGATCAGTTTCTCGCCAACGTGCTCGGGCTCGACATCATCGGCGGCGGGCGCCAGTCGACCTATATCTGCAAGCCGGACTTCGGCCCCTGGTACATCGTCGTGCTGCCGACCACGCACCGCGATTATCTAAACGAAAATAATCGCTTCACGCTGCAGGTCGCGACGCCGGAAGAAGTCGAAGACGCCCACAAAGAGTTTTCGAAAAATGGCAAAGCACTGGGCATCAACGATGTGCGCGAATTGCAAACCAACGGCCGCGCGCACTTTCTGCTGAGCGACATCAACAAGAATTGGTGGGAGATTACTTCGTAAGATTAGATCGAAACGTCACAAAAAACGCCGCTGGTGGGAAACTACCAGCGGCGTTTTTGTTTGTTGCCTAAAAGCCGAGTTCCTTGACGAAATCGTTAACGTGCGGTGACCACATACGACCACCGACTGCCAGAAGGTTGTGGCCGTCATCGGTGCCGGTCAACGCTGGCGTCATGACGAATTTGGTTTTGCTTCCTCCCGCCGCGAAGGCTTGATGCCATTCTTTCGGCGCCTCGGCCGGCCAGTAGAGATCGTTCTCAGCATAGAGCCACAACGACGGAGCTTTGATTGTCTTGCCAAACTCTCCGAAGAGCGCTGTGAGTTTATCCGGTTGACAGCTCCGGCCTGGGGTCGCATGGGGTGCCCCTCCAAAACCGCCGGCAAAATTTATCGCACCGATGACGCCGTTGGGGTTCGTAGCGGCGACTCCGATGGTGGTTAAGCCGCCGACAGACTGACCCACCAGAAGGATTTTGTCGTTGTTACTCCATGGTTGGCTCTTGAGCCATTCCATCGTCGTCAACACGGCTTCTCCGGCGAACCGCGCCACTCTGAAATAATCCGGCGTGCCACCGCACGCGCTACCGCTGCCGGTCGCACCGGAAGCTTCACGATCAACTCCGCCGGTGTCTCCGTATCCCGGTCGAACCGAAGCTACCACCGCGAATCCTTTGCGCAACCAAAAGTTACCGTGACCATTGAGAACCGGAGCTTTTAGATGCCAACGTTTGTCGCGTTCTCCAGATCGACCATGCGAAAAGATGACCACCGGAAATGGTCCGTTCCCGTTTGGCTTGTAAAGATGGGTGACCATGTCAACCCCACCTCCAAATGCGCTGCCACTTTTCATCGGAATCTTTAATATCTCCGGCTGCACCGGCGCTGGGTTTTGCTGCGCCGAGGTTGGCAAGGTCCCGACGAGCAACGTAAGAGCAACGAAAAGGAGAGCGAGTTTCATAGTATCCGGATGACTACGGATTAAACGCCACCAACCCGCAGCCCGTCGCCCACGGATATACGGGCTCGTAGTCGACGAGTTCCGCTTTCCAACTCTGTACGGCGCCTGCCAGTGCGATCCAAGTTCTGATCTCGTGGCCGCCCGAGCCGGCTTCGGTGTTGATCTCGTCGTAGCCATAGGACATCAGGCTCGCGTGGTCTTTGGTGATCAGGTTGTCGAGAAATCTTTTGTCGAAGGGGATGTTGATTTTGCCGTGTTTGGCTTCGCCGGGCCAATGGGACAGGCCGCCGGTGGCGATCATGGCAACGCGCTTGTCGCTTCGCTGCAAAGTCTGGCCGAGAAATTCGCCGAATTGAAAGCAGCGTTTGGCGCTGGGCATGGGCGGCGTCAGCGTGTTGAGGATCACCGGCACCATTGGCACCGACATGTTTGGGTTTAAGAAGTGCAGCGGCAGAAATGTCGCATGATCGAGCAACAGCTCGTCGGAAAACATCGGGTCGAAACCGCCGTCGAGGCAGGCGTCGATCAATTCTGCCGCTAACTTGGCGTCGCCCGGGACGCGTGCTTTGGGAATGCGCAGCCATTCTTCCACCGGGCCGTCATAATGCTCGGCGCGGCCGATGCAGAAGGTCGGCATGGAATTCAAGAAGAAGTTCGCCCAGTGCTCGACGGTGATGGCGACGATGACATCGGGCTTTGCCGCGGCGACGCGCTCGCCGAGCTTTTTGTAATTGCCCAAGAACTTATCGGCTTGTTCCTTGGGGGCGGCTTCGGTCCAGGCGGTCATCCCCGGCGCATGGCTGGCGGCGCAGGCAAATACGATCGGCATAGGTCACTCCAATCCTTTCAAGGCTTGGCCATAGTCTTCGTTGGAAACCTTGTTGAGCAGCGTAAATGGCCGCAAAAGCAGCGAGTGCACGCCGAGAGTGTAGAGCGCGCGGGTGTCGATGTTTAGCACCGCCTGGGCTTCCTGCTCGGTCAGCTCATAGCGCTTGACGAATTCCTGGGGACTCTTCCGGTAGATTTCACGCCGCTCGGCATCGCGGTTGACGTGATACAAGAGTTTTTGCAGTTGGTACAGGCTCATAATTCTATCCGCTTGTGTCCTTCAACACACAAATATTTTTCACCACGAAGGCACGACGGACGCGAAGTTCGGAAAATTAGTCTTCATTTCTTGTCTTACCCTCGTGATCTTTGCGTCTTCGTGGCGAATAAGTATTTCAATCCAATCTCTCGTGCAGCCAGGCGAGCGCGGTCTTAAAGATGTTCGGAATCGCCCCCATGTGGCCGCCGGGGAAGAGGCGGATCGTCTTTGGTCCGCCATGTTCGAGCAGCAAGTAGAAATCTTCCAGCGGCACCTGCTTGTCTTCTTTGCCGTTGACGATCAAGAGCGGCGCGCAGGGTTTGTCGAGCAGACCCTGGTTGAGCAATGAAAGCGCGGGCATCACCGCGCAAAGTTCATCGAAAGTCTTTTTGCCGAACAGGTTTGCGCGCGCTTCGATGAGATCGAACAGATAAGAATCGGCGTGGCGCGAGCGCTCCTGCCACTGGGGTTGAAAGAAATGGTGGATGCCGCCGCCCCAGTTGACCGCGCCGCGCAGTTTGTCGGGCGCAAGGTGCGCCAGTTTGGTGGACCAGTGGCCGCCGAAGCTGGCGCCGACGACGGCGATCTTGTTTTTGTCGACCTCGGGGCGCTTCAGCAAGTAATCGAGGACGGCGAGGTGCACTTGATGGGCGTCGGGTCCAGCCAACATCGGACATTCGCCGGTGCCCGGACTGTCGATGATGAAGCAGCCCCAGCCTTCTTTGACGAAGTTCTCACCGAAGGAGTGGCGTTCTTCCTTCCAATTGTCGATGCCGCCCCAATGCATGATCATC
Source organism: Deltaproteobacteria bacterium (assembly GCA_016874755.1). Classification (NCBI taxonomy): domain Bacteria; kingdom Pseudomonadati; phylum Myxococcota; class Myxococcia; species Deltaproteobacteria bacterium. The sequence continues at coordinate 83,393 of VGTH01000020.1, forward strand.
GGTGCCGGGAGTTTTTTCGGCAGCCGCAGATGGCCGACAATCGGTTTGTCTTTGAACGGAATTTTCACAGCTTCGACGGGAATGTCAAAATATCTCGAAGCGCGCAAAAACATTTCCCGGGTTTTGACATAGCCATGATGTTTGCCGGGCGTGCTGGGAAAGGGGTGGCGGGCGATGCCGTAATATCCATAAGACTTGAGAAACGCTGACTTGGCTTCGGCGGCGTTGCCGGCTTTTTCGGCGCTGTTGGCTTGCTCTTCCCACTTGGCGCCCAGTGAATTCCAAGCTGCGGCCCAGGTCTCGCCGGCAAAGTCCGGCATCTTGGCCAACGCTTCTTCCGACTCTTCTTTGCTGGCGTGCAGAAACGGCGCCCGGGTGCCGACCCGCTCGCGTATATCGTTTTTGACCTCGCCGATGGTGCGGGGTGCGCTCATGAAAACTCCTTTGCGGCCATTGTTTGCGAAGGAACACGATGGCCCGAAAACAGTGGTGATGGGCTTTTCCCGTATAGAATAGAAGACGCCATGGCTTGTCAATAAAGCGCGCCAAGGGGCAATGGGTATTCTGTGGCGGCAGCGACCTTTACAAACCGTTCTTTTCCGGTATAGATTTTTTCAGCGCGCAGCGGAGCAGTCATGGCAAATATCATCGACGGTAAGGCCGTCGCCAAGGAAATCCAAAAACAGATCAAAGAGGAAGTCGATGGCTTGGAACGGCGCTGGGGCTTGACTCCGGGACTCGCCGTGGTCTTGGTCGGCGAAGATCCGGCCTCGCAGGTGTATGTCAAAAATAAGGAGAAGGCCTGCCGCGAGGTGGGCATCAAGTCGGTCGAACACGTGCTCCCCGCCACCATCTCCGAAAAAGACCTGCTGGCAGTTATCAATCAGCTCAACAAAAACAAAAGCGTGCACGGTATTTTGATCCAGCTGCCCTTGCCTGCGCATATCCATGGCGAAAAAATACTCGACGCCGTATCGCCCCACAAAGATGTCGACGGTTTTCACCCGGTCAATCAAGGACGACTCCTGCTCGGCGGCGGCACCGGGTTTCGCCCCTGCACGCCGCTCGGCATCATGAGCTTGCTCGAATCGACGCGCAGTGAAATCAAGGGTAAAAAAGCAGTGGTCGTCGGCCGCAGCAACATTGTTGGTAAGCCAGTGGCGTTGATGTTGTTAGAAAAGCACGCAACGGTGACGTTGTGTCACTCGCGCACGGCGAACCTGCGCGAAGAGGTTGCGCGCGCCGATATCTTGGTAGCCGCTATCGGCAAGGCCGGCTTGATCCGCGGCGACTGGGTGAAACCCGGCGCGGTGGTGATCGACGTCGGCATGAATCGCCTGCCGAGCGGCAAATTGTGCGGCGATGTTGAATTCGACGCCGCCAAAGAACGCGCCGCCGCGATTACGCCGGTGCCCGGCGGCGTCGGCCCGATGACCATCTGCATGCTGCTCTTCAACACCCTGAAAGCTGCGAAAGATTCTCTGCAGCGCGAACGCTAAGCCAACCTCGTGGCCCTCGCTCTAAAAAGAACGCCCCTTTACACGGCGCATAGGCTAGCCGGCGCCAAGATCGTCGAGTTTGCCGGCTGGGAGATGCCGGTGCAGTATACCGGCGTCACCGACGAGCATCTGGCGGTGCGCCAACGCGCCGGCTTGTTCGACGTCAGCCATATGGGTGAGATCGAGGTGCGCGGGCCCGGCGCGCTCGAACGATGCCAAGAGCTGACGGTCAACGACGTCGGGCGCATGAAACAGTTTCAAGCGCAGTATAATCTTCTGCTCAACGAACAAGGCGGCGTCGTCGACGACGTGATCTTTTATCGGACGGCGGCCGACCGGTGGCTCATTTGCGTTAATGCCTCGAACGCCGCCAAAGACTTTCTCTGGATCGAGTCCCATGCGCGCAATCAGCCTGCGGTCGAAGTGGAAGACTTGAGCGACCGCTACGCGCAGCTCGCGCTGCAGGGGCCGTTGGCGGAAAAGATCGTGCAGCCGTTGACGAAGCTGCCGCTGGCCCAGATAAAATCTTTCTATTTTGCTTATGGTGACGTCGCGTCGGTGCGCTGTCTCGTGGCGCGCACCGGGTACACGGGCGAAGCTGGGTTCGAGCTCTATTGCGACGCCGGTGATGGTGAAAAGTTGTGGAACAATTTGCTCGAAGCTGGCTCTGCGCATGGGCTGGTGCCCGCCGGCCTAGGTGCGCGTGATACGCTGCGCCTGGAGAAGGCTTATCCTCTTTACGGTCATGAGCTGGACGATCAAACCACGCCGCTCGAAGCCGGCTTGGATTGGGTGGTAAAATTTTCTAAGAATCGCTTCATTGGCCGCGATATTTTAGCTAAACAAAAGGAGACCGGGCTAACGCGCAAACTGGTGGGCCTTGAGCTGGTCGAGCCGGGCATTGCCCGCGCCGGCTATCGCGTGATGAAAGGCGACCAAACCGTTGGCCATGTGACGAGCGGCACGCGCTCGCCGTCGCTGGCAAAGTCGATCGCCTTAGCCTATGTCAGCAGTGCCGAAGGCGGTCTCGATAATTCGCTCGCGGTGGAAATCCGCGGTCGCAAAGTGGCTTGTAAAACAGTGGAGTTGCCTTTTTACCGCGGGCAGCTCTGAAACTACAGGAGGTGGGTCATGGAGTTCCCCGAAGGGTTACGCTACTCAAAGGAGCACGAGTGGGTTTTGGTCGAAGGCAATACCGCGACCATCGGTATTACCGACTATGCGCAGGAGGAGCTGGGAGACATCGTTTACGTAGAGTTGCCCGAGCTCGGTGAGAAAATCGTCAAGGACGATCCTTTCGGTGCGGTGGAGTCGGTCAAAGCGGTCTCCGAGATTTTCGCGCCGGTGAGCGGCACGGTGCTCGAAGTAAACGATGTGTTGCCGGACAATCCTGAAACCATCAACGACGACGCCTACGGCGACGGCTGGCTGATTCGCATCGAGATGTCGGACGACGATGACCTCAAGGATCTGATGTCCGCCGAAGAATACGCTGAATACGTCGAGCAGCAAAAAGACGAAGATGACGAAGAAGAAGAGGACGACGACGAGCAAGACGACGACGAAGAAGAAGAGGACGACGACAACAACAAGTAGCTGACCCGATGCGATACACGCCCCACACCCCCGCCGATCAGGAGCAGATGCTCCGCGCTCTTGGGTTTTCTTCGGTTGACGAGCTCTATCGCCATGTGCCGGAGACGTTGCGCGGCCGCGCGCACATCGACTTGCCGGATGGCTTAAACGAGCTGGCAGTGCGCCGGCGACTGAGCGCCCTGGCAGCAAGAAACGCCACCGCGGCGGATTGGAGTTTCTTTCTCGGCGGCGGTATTTACCATCATTTCATTCCCAGCGCGGTGGATGCCATTGTCTCGCGCGCTGAATTCCTCACGTCGTACACGCCTTATCAACCCGAAGTGAGCCAGGGGACGCTGCAGGCGCTCTACGAATACCAGACGCTAATCTGCCAGCTGACCGGCATGGAAGTGTCCAACGCCGCGGTGTATGACGGCGCTTCGGCGGCGGCGGAAGCCGTGTTGATGTCGCGGCGCATTCAGCCAAGCAAGAAGCGCCGCGTGCTGGTGTCGCGCGCGCTCCATCCGCAATATCGCCAGGTGATCGCCACCTATTTCAAAAATCTCACCGACGTGACCCTGGAAGAGATTCCTTTCGATGCCCGCGGCGGCACCGATGGGGAAAAACTCACGGCGCAAATCGACGAGCGCACCATGTGCGTCGTGGTTGGCTATCCGAATTTTTTTGGCGTGGTCGAGGACTTGGCGCCACTACAAGCCGCCTGCGCCAAAGCTGGCGCGCAGTTGATTACGGTGACCACCGAAGCTTTGGCGCTGGCCTTGCTGAAACCGCCTGGGATGTGGGGCACCGACATCGCGGTGGGCGAGGGGCAAAGCTTAGGTGTGCCGATGAATCTCGGCGGACCGGCCTATGGCTTTTTCGCCTGTCAGAAGAAATTTGTCCGCAGCATGCCGGGGCGCCTGGTGGGCGAAACCGTGGACAGTGACGGCCGGCGTGGCTTTGTCTTGACCCTCGCCACGCGCGAGCAGCATATTCGCCGCGAGAAGGCGACTTCCAATATTTGCACGAGCCAGACCCTCTGCGCGATTGCGTCGACGGTTTACATGTCGCTAATGGGCAAGGCGGGTCTGCGCCGGTTGGCCGAAGTAAATTTAGCCCGCGCCCACGACGCGGAGCGTAAACTAGTTGAGCAAGCGCAGTGCGGCCGAGTCTTTGACGCGCCGTTTTTTAACGAATTTGTGATCCGCGTTAAAGATCCCGGCGCCGTGCTGGCGCGCTGTGCGCAGCAAAAAATCGCCGCCGGCGTTGCCCTGGAGCAATGGTACCCGGAGCTCAAAGATTGCTTGCTCATTTGCGTTACCGAGATGAACGAGCCCGAGGAGGTTGAAACCCTTGTCCGAGCCGTCGCCCGATAAGTCCTCATCGCGGGTTGCCGCGCCGCGTCTGCTTTTTGAGAGCGGTTCGAGCGGGCGCAACGCTCTGCAGTGGCCCGCCCCGGCAAATAAAGCCGACGAGTTGCTGCCGTCGGCATTGTTGCGCGGCGAGATCGCCGGTTTCCCCGAACTGGGTGAGCTCGAGGTGCTGCGCCACTTTACGCGCCTGTCCCAGCGTAATTTTTCCATCGAGAGCGAATTCTACCCGCTCGGCTCGTGCACGATGAAGTACAACCCAAAGATCAACGAAACGGTGGCGCGTTTCCCAGGGTTCGCGCAAATCCATCCGCTGGCCGGCGCGGCACTGCTGCAGGGCGCGCTGCAGCTCTTGTCCGACTTGGAAGCGATGCTTTGCGAGGTCTGCGGCATGGACGCAGTGAGCTTACAGCCCTCCGCCGGCGCCCAGGGCGAATTGACCGGCTTGATGTTGATTCGCGCTCTGCTCACCGAGCGGGGCAATCCGCGCAAGACGATCATCGTGCCGGACACGGCCCACGGCACCAATCCGGCGAGCTCGACCCTGTGCGGCTACGATGTCGTGCAAATCTCTTCCAACGACAAGGGCATTATCGAACCGGCGGCGATCGAGAAGGTAATGGACCAAGACGTTGCCGCCATCATGATCACCAACCCGAACACCTTGGGCTTGTTTGAAAAGAACATTGAGGCGATCGCGGCGGTGGTACACGCCAAAGGCGGCTTGGTTTATCTGGACGGCGCCAACTTAAACGCGCTGATGGGCATCGCCAAACCCGGCCATATGGGCGTCGACGTTTTGCACATGAACCTGCACAAGACTTTTTCGACCCCCCATGGCGGCGGCGGTCCGGGGGCGGGACCGGTGGCGGTCAAAGCGGCGCTGAAGGATTTTTTGCCGACGCCGCGGATTGTTAGGCAAGGCGAAGGTTTTGGCTTGAGCGAAGACTGTCCCAAATCGATCGGCCGCGTCCGTTCGTTCTTTGGCAATTTTGGCGTGTTAGTGCGCGCGTACACCTACATTTTGTCGTTGGGTGGCGACGGTCTAGAAAACGCGAGCCGCATGGCGCTTTTGAACGCCAATTACATTCGTAGGAACTTAGAAGATGTTTATCATATCGCCTACAACGAACCGTGCATGCACGAGTGCATTTTCACCGACAAGGTGCAGCACAAACATGGTGTCACGACCCTCGACCTCGCCAAACGGCTGTTAGACTACGGCTTTCATCCGCCAACCATCTATTTCCCGCTGGTAGTTTCCGGCGCGCTCATGATCGAGCCGACGGAAACCGAAACGCCGGAAACCCTCGATAGTTTCATCGCGGCGATGCGCGCCATTGCGGAAGAGGCCAGAGACAACCCAGAGCTGGTCAAAACCGCGCCTCACTCGACGCCGGTGCGCCGCCTTGACGAGGCGCGCGCCGCGCGTAAACCGATACTGCGCTGGGAAGCGGGGCAAAGCCGTTCGGACTGAAAAATCTTCGCAACCCTAGTTTCAGCAGACGCGCTCAGCGCGTTGGGCGGGTAAGGCGGCCGTCGTGATACTCCATGCGCGCGGTGATCGGCAGCGGCTTTTGCTCAATCCAGCGTGGGATGGGGGCGAAAGGTGCCGCGGAACGGATAGCCCGGACCGCTTCATCATCGAGGAGCGCCGAGCCCGACGAGCGAATCACGCGCAGGCTTTCCAGGTGACCGTTTTCTAAAATATCAAATTCGACAATCAGCCGCCCTTGTAAGCCATACTGCAGGGCGAGCTCGGGATACTTCCAGTTGGCGTCGATGGAGCGCTTGATACTGGTGAAGTAGCTGACATATTGCGGTTCCTTGGTTTCGAGCGGAATGCTCCTGCGGCCGCCGCCGCCATCCGACGAATACAACGGCGGTAATAATTGTTTTACCGTCGGCAGCTCCCTTTCGGCGATCACGGTTTTCTCGGCCGTCTGTTCACGAGGGCTGGGCCGTGGGGTCGTGGCTGGGGCGGTGGGAATGGCCAATGGAACAGGATCGTCTTTTTTGGTTGCCACTGGCGCGGCCGGTTCTTTTCTCGCGGCCGCTTCGCGCACTGGTTCGTGCCGGTTGAGCGTCGGCGGCCCGTCGGCTTTGGCGATCTTCGCCGGCGTCAGAGGCGCTTTGTCGGCGCGAGCGGATGCCGGCGCGCTTCGCGGCGGGGGCGCTGGTCTACCGCGCTCGTTGTTTGGAGACGGCGCCAAGGAAACTACGATCGGTGCAGGCTCGGACGGCGGAGCTTTTGGGCTCGGCAACCCGAGCAACAGCAACATCAGCAGATGGAAACCGCAGGATAGGACGAAAGCGCGTGCCGCCCGGGAGGCGAGAAACGGCAGTGGTGGTGCATAGCGAACCGTTGTCGGGCGCTCGGTCATTGGCAACGAATCTGCGAGTCGGTTAGAATGGCAAGCATGTTTGGTTTAGGGCTCAGCGAACTCATCGTTATTCTCGTTATCGTCGTGGTTGTTTTCAATCGGCGCTTGCCCGATCTCGGTGAAAGCCTCGGCGGTGCGATCAGAAAGTTTCGCAAAGCCACCAAAGAGTCCGACGAGATCGACGTTACCCCGACCGACGATTCCACCAAGCACAATAAGTCTTAGCTTTCGGTGCCTTCAGCGGCGCTGACTTCGCAGGTGAAATTGTGCGCGGCGCGGTTCGGTTTGAGAAATACCAAGGTGAAGGGCACGCTGTCGCCGGGCGGTATTTCGAAGTTGCGCAGCGGCTCGAGCTTTTGCAGTCCGGTGATGTCCTGCGCCGTTAAGCCGCGCACTATTTTCGGCGAGATGGCATTGCCGATCCACATGGTTTGCTGTTCGATTTCCTTACCTTCGGTGTTGAAAAGCCGTCCGCCTAGACGAACCTTGCGGATCACCACGGGGTTTTGATTGACCACCGTTCCGGTGACAACGAATACCTCGCGGCTCGCGCTGGCACCCTCGCCGCCCTGTATGGTTTGATAGGCGCCTTCCATCGATTTGAGCAGGACGCCGTTCTTGAGGTGGTTGTTTTTGACCACCGAGCGGCCGACTAGCGGAATCTTGCCGACAAAGTCTTCCGACGCTGCCGGATGGGCTTGATAGTAAGCCGCGGCGAGCGAGAAGCCGATCACCAGCAGCGCAAACAAGCTGAGAAAAGGCATTGTCGAAGCTTGCTGATCGCGATAGGGCTCGATGGCGAGCACGTTGTCGAAAAGATCTGGGTCGGCGTCTGGCGCAGTTTTTTCAGCCACGGGCGGCGGATTTTCGCGCGCTGCCTCGAACGTCTTCTCTTGTGGTTGCGCCGGAATGGCAGCCATCGTAAAAGGCTCTTCGGGTTTCTCGATGAGCGGCGCCATGGACCAGCTATCGTTGGCGGCCGGCGCCGCGCTAGCGGGTACGTTGTTCGGCACAATGTCGGGCAACTCGGGTTGTTCCGGCACCGCGATGTTCTTCTTGAGCGGTGCAAACGTAAACTTCGGTTCGCGTTCCTCGAGCGGCTCAGCGCTGGGTTCTGGCTCACTGGCAGTGGCGGGCGGCGCCTCCGTTGCTCCTGCCTCGCTGTCGTTTTCGCTCGCCTGGTCGTGTGCTCCGGCGTCCAACTCGAAAGTGTGCTTGCAGCGCGAGCAGCGGAAGGCTGCGCTCGAGCCTTTCACGACATCGTCAGAGACTTTGTATGTGGTCTTGCAATTGGGACATTGAACCAGCATAGATGGGCCTCAAAAAAGCGCTCAGTGCGGACAAAAATGTAAAGAAATCAAAGTGATTGTATGATAATTTGCACAGAATTCAAGTTTTTGTTTTTAACTCGAATGACAACCTGAATAATGTATCTCAGATAGCGTCTAAACGGCAGGGTTACTTGTGGAGCTAACCGATTGGGAGTTGGTGCAGAGGAGTCAAGCAGGGGACGTGGATGCATTCCAGCAGCTTGTCTCCCGCTATCACCAGAAGGTATTCACGGTGATCTTAGGCCTGCTCCGTGATCGTGAAGATGCCATGGAGGTTGCACAGGAGGCTTTCTTTCGCGCCTTCCGCAAGATCAAGGGTTTTCAGGGCGGCTCTTCATTTTACACCTGGATTTACAGGATAGCCGTCAATATCGCGATCGACGCCCAGCGGCGCCAAAAAAGGAACCCCTTGGACTTTCGTGAGACCATGGACGAGGCTTTCGAACAGCAGCAGGAGGTAGCCAAGGATCCTTTTTCGGACGTTCATGACAAGGAGCTACGGACTAAGCTCGTTTCGGCGATTAATGATTTGACACCGGAACACAAAGCCGTCATCGTATTGAGGACCGTCGAAGGACTCTCCTACAAAGACATCGGGGAAATCCTGGGCTGCTCCGAGGGCACGGTGATGAGCCGTCTTCACTACGCGCGAAAGAAGCTACAAGACAAGTTGAGCGCCTTTTTATGAAGAACTGTGAGAGTATTCAGGAGTCTTTGGGAGCTTGGCTCGACGGCGAGCTTAAACAAGCCGATGCCGAAGCGATGCGTTTGCATGTGGACGGCTGTCCTGCCTGCACGGATGCGCAAAAGAAATTGCTGAAGCTCAATGTGGCGATGAAGGCGGCGCACGCGCCTGCGGGGGAGATTGCGTTTGAGCCCTTCTGGCTTGGCGTGCGCACCCGGATCGAAGAAAAACGCTCGTGGACTACCGATTGGGCCGAGTGGCTGCGCTCCATGATCGCGCCGCCATCGCTTGCCTGGGCTGTGCCGGCGGTTATCGTGCTGCTGCTGGCGATATTTTCTTACGATAATTTTTTGCCCGGTCGCGGGCAGCGCAACAACTTCGCCGCCGTAGAATCCATCGACGCCCACGGCCGCAGCGTCGCGCTCTTGCGTGAGGATGAGACCAAGACAACGGTAATATGGCTGTATCAAAATCCAGAAGGTGACAATGAAGCGACCAGCGAGAATGCTAAAAAAGGCCCTACTTTTTAGCGCCCTGTTTTTCCTTGCCGCTGCGTACTTTGGGCTCGATGCGGCAAGCGCTCAGACGGTACAGGTCAAGATTGGCGCGATCCTTGCCAGCAATCAAAACGACGACTTCGACAGTCGGCTTGCAGGCATCGAGAAACAACTGAAGGTGATGAAGTATCGGTCCTATAAGCTACTCAAGGAGGAGAGCGAAAACGTTCAGGGCCAAGCAAATGTGACTTTTAGTCTGCCCGGTGGCCGTTCATTAGTCGTTTCACCGCAGGAGTCAAAGAATAACCAGCATGCCTTGAAGGTGAATCTTAAAGAAGGTGACAAGCCGGTGCTCGATACCACTGTGCGTTTGAATAACGGCGGAAACTTCATCTTGGGTGGACCGCCGCATGAAGGCGGGGTTTTGGTGCTGTCGATCTGGGCGACGGCGCAGTAGAGAACGCTAGTCCAGCGGGCCCTTCTGAAAGGGCTCAACGCTCACGCCTTTTTCCTTCAGCCAACGAATCGATCGATCCACTTCTGCTTGCGTCCCATCCAATTCCAGCGCGACCAGCGCCAGTTCCGCGGTCACCGTCGAGCCACGGATGTTGAAGACCACGTCAAATTGTTTGGCCAGAAGGGCGAGCACCGGCTGGTTGATCAGCGTTTCCGGGAAGGTGAGGTAGACATGCTGGCGCACGACCTCGTCTTTTTTGGTTCTGGTTGCCATGACCGTTAGATGGAAAATTTTAAGTTGCCGACCGCCATGCGATCGCGCCAGCCGACCCACAGATTGGTGCTAAGATATTTATCGCCGAAGTCGGGAAACACTGTAACGACCGTGCCTGAGCGCAGCTTGCGCCCGAGTTTCAAGGCGGCAAACATCGCCGCGCCGGAAGACTGCCCCAGCAATAAGCCTTCCTCTTGGCTCAAGCGGTAGACCATCGAGTAGGCGTCATCGGTGCCGACCGGGATTTTTTCGTCGAGTTCTTCCTCGTGGTAAATGCCCGGTACGATCGAGCTCGCCATGTGTTTCAACCCTTCAAGGCCGTGCAATGCGTCGTCCGGCTCGACGGCAATGACGCGGATAGCGGGATTTTTTTCTTTGAGAAAACGCCCAGCGCCCATGATCGTGCCACCGGTGCCGATGCCGGCGACAAAATGGGTGATCTTGCCATCGGTCTGACGATAGATTTCCGGGCCGGTGTTTTCGTAGTGGGCCTGGGAATTCATCGGATTAAAATATTGATCGGGTTTAAAATATTTTTCCGGCGCGCCGGCGAGTATTTCGCGGCAAACGCGAATTGCGCCGTCGGAACCCTCCATCGGGTCGCTGTATGTCACCTGAGCGCCGTAGGCACTGAGAATCTGTTTGCGTTCGACGCTGACATTGGCCGGCACCACCAGCTCGACCGGGTACCCGAGCACGCGGCCGATCATCGCCAATGCGATGCCGGTGTTGCCGGAGGTCGAATCGAGTATCGTTTTACCTTGGTGCAGCTTGCCGGTGCGAATGCCTTCCTGCACCATTCGCAGCGCCGGCCGGTCTTTGACCGAGCCTCCCGGATTGCAGCCCTCCAGCTTGGCGAAAATACGGACTCCGGCAGGAAGTCCTTCGGTGATTCTTGTGATGTGCACTAGCGGCGTATTGCCGATCAGCTCGAGAACTGAGTCGACCTTGGCCGGTCGCTCGGTGGGGACGGTAACGAGCCGGAGATTGGGAGTGGCAACCGCCATGGTTCACCGTGGTCGTCTAGCAGCCGCCGGCGATGGCCGGCACGATCGAAATGTTGTCGCCTTCTTTTAGTGAAGTGTCCATGTTCTGCAAGAAGCGGATGTCTTCGCCATTGACGAAAACGTTGACGAAGCGCCGCACTTTGCCGGTCTCGTCGCAGATACGTTCTTTGATACCGGGATAGTGGTGTTCCAGGTCGTCGACCATGGACTTGATGTTACTTCCTTGGGCCGCCACCTCATCGGCGCCTTGGGTGTACTTGCGCAGCGGGGTCGGAACGCGAACTCGCACGGACATGACATAGCCTCCTAGCGAACAGTCAGTGGGGGTAAAATAACCCTTCCAATTCTGCCTTGCAACGTCCGCGACGTCCTCGCTAATGCTCACGTCCTCGCTAGCGCTCGGAATCTCAAATTTCAGATCTCAGACTATCTCAGCTTGGAAATCTCACAGCTTTGGTTTTTGCAATGCAGCGAACAGGTTGTCGAAATCGGCTAGCTTGGCATCGATCTGATGCGCCCCTTTAACGTGCGGTGCCACCGCTTCGGGTGATTTGAAGCCATTGCCGGTGATGCTGATGACGATGGATTCGTCCGGCGGGATGCGGCCGTTGTCGATCAGCTTTTTTGCGGCGGCGACTTCGGCGCCGCCGGCGGGCTCGGTGAAAATGCCTTCGGTGCGCGCCAGCAACTTGATCGCTTCGATGATTTCACTGTCAGTGACGCTTTCGGCCCACCCCCCCGATTCTTTCACCGCTTGAATGACATAGTAGCCGTCACCGGGATCGCCGATGGCGATTGAGCTGGCGATGGTGTCGGGTTTGACAGGGACTATGACGTCGGTGCCTTGCTGGATGGCGTTGACAATGGGTGCGCAGCCGGCGGCTTGCGCCGAATAAATTTTGCAACCGGTATCCTCGACCAATCCGAGGTCGATGAATTCTCTGAAGGCTTTGGCCAGCCGCGGCAGGATCGTGCCGCCGGCGGAGGCGACTACGATGTGCTGCGGCAGTTTCCAGCTGAGCTGCTCAGTGATCTCATAGCCGTGGGTCTTCGCGCCTTCTGCATAAAACGGTCTCAAGTTGACGTTCACGAACGCCCAGCCGTATTTGTCGCCGACTTCGCTGCACAGCCGATTGACGTCATCGTAGTTGCCTTTGACCGCGACGGTAATCGGGCCGTAGATCGTCGAGCCGACAATGCGGCTCTGCTCGAGGTCGTCAGGAATGAAAACATAGCATTGCAAGCCGGCCGTGGCGGCGTGGGCGGCAACCGCATGGGCCAGATTGCCCGTGGAGGCGCAGGCCACGGTAGTGAAGCCGAATTCGAGCGCTTTCGTGAGCGCCACCGCTACCACGCGGTCCTTGTACGAAAAAGTCGGGTAGCTGCCGGAGTCGTCCTTTAAATAGAGCTCCTTGACCCCCAGCGCTTTGCCGAGACGATGGGCGCGAAGCAGCGGCGTCCAACCGGAGTGCCAGCCAATGCGCGGCTCGCCATCGATGGGCAACAGCTCGCGGTAGCGCCAGAGATTGCGCTCGCGCGCGGCAATCTTTTCGCGGCTAAGTGAGCGTTTGATGGCGGCAAAATCATAGACGATTTCCAACGGGCCGAAACAATTCTCGCAGACATGCACTGGCGTGGTCGGATACTCGTGCCCGCATTCGCGGCACTGCAGCCCCTGGACGAAACCCATTCTTTTCCCTCTGAACTAGTTGGCACCCGCGGCTGATTTTTTGCCATCGCCGCAGGCCGCGCAAGCGGGATCGCGCCGGACCGTGACGCTGTGGAAGTTCATGCGCTTGGCATCGTAGGTGAGCAAACGATCGGTGAGCAATCCCTCTTCGAAGCCGGCGAGAAATTTGATTGCTTCGGTGGCTTGGATGGTGCCGATGGTGCCGGCTACGGCGCCCAATATACCGGCTTGTTGGCAGCTCAGGATTTCTTCTGGCGGCGGCGGTTCCTTGAAGAAGCAGCGATAGCAAGCGCTTTTTCCCGGCAGCACGGTCATGGTCTGGCCCTGCAGGCGGATAATGCCCGCGTGGTTGAAAGCGACGCCTGCTCTAACGGCGCAGTCATTGACTAAGAACTTGGTATCGAAGTTGTCGCTGCCGTCAACGATGAAGTCATAGCCGTCAACGATGTCCGCGGCGTTGTCCGCTTCCAAGCGCAGCGGGTACGTTTTGATTTCAATCTCGGGGTTCAATGCAGCTAGCTTGCCCTTGGCCGAATCGACTTTGGCTTGGCCGATATTCTCGGTAGCGTGCAGGATTTGACGATTGAGATTTGACAGCTCGGCGCGGTCTGGGTCGATCAAACCCAGGACGCCGATGCCAGCCGCTGCGAGATAAAATGCCGCCGGCGAACCCAAGCCGCCGGCGCCAATGACTAGAACTCGCGCCTGGCGCAAGCGCAGCTGGGCCTTGCCGCCCAGATCGGGAACCATGATCTGCCGGCTATAGCGCTCAATCTCCGCGGTGCTGAGCCTGCTATCCATCGCCGTGAAAAAGCAAACCACTTCTCAGCGTCTAAGGAGAGGTTGCTGGCTCGGGTAACAACGTAAGGTCCGTGCCGATGTGTCAACGGAAACGAACTTAAAGTTAAGAACTTGGAAGTCTATTGTCAAGATCGCGCCACTACCCATAACTCCGCTCTAAGGTTCCGCACCGACGGTCAACGGCACATACGTAGACGCGGATGCTGGGCGGCAGTTTGGGGCGGTATAATCGAGCGGGTGACCCGGCGACTGGTCAGCGCCGCTGTTCGT
>VGTH01000021.1 GCA_016874755.1 Deltaproteobacteria bacterium
TCCGTTTAGGCGGAGAGGCGATGAGCTTGCTGCGCCTAAAGCCGCATACCGGGCGAACGCACCAACTGCGCGTTCACATGGCCGATATGAAATTTCCCTTGGTTGGCGATGCGGTTTACGGCGGCAAGGCTTTTCAAAACAAGAACAAAGAGGTCGCAGCCTGCCATGGCCTAGTGCGCCAGGCGCTCCATGCCGAGCGACTAGCTATCGCTCATCCGCGCTCGGCGCAGCGGATGGTTTTTAGCGCGCCCATGGCCGAGGACATGAGAGGTGCACTGGCAGCAGTTGGGGCTTGAGCCCTGGCTTGTTGGGCCGCAAACATGAATCTGGGGTTGACAACTAAAACGGGTTTCCCTAATATTAGGGCAACTAGGAAAAAGATCCATATCAAAAATCTCTTTTAGATTATCCCCACATAAATAACAAAACCGTTCATCGAAGTCCGGTCTAAAATTTGAATTCGTTTTGGTTAAAAGGACTCTGTTCCCTCTGTGCGGCCTTGTCGGATTGACATGTCTCGTTCGCATAACGCGCCCGTGCAAGTTTGTTCGGCGCTGCCGGCAGCAGCCCAAGGAATATTGAGGCCGCTGGTGTTCTCGGCACGTGGGTCGATGTTTTGACTACCTGCCAGTGTTTTCGGATATTTTTCGGGTTTGGCTTGAAAGGAGAGGTATAGTTTATGGTGCGTGGCAGAATGCGGGCCGCCGAGCTTGAAGCGGCGACGACCGACGACAACGGGTTGAATCTCAAAGCGCTAAAGGAAAAGAAAATTGGCGATTTAGCGCTGATCGGTAAGAACTTCAATATTGAAGGCGCTGCCAATATGCGCAAGCAGGAGCTGATCTTTGCGATCTTGCAAGCGCAGACCGAACAGAACGGCCACATCTATGGCGAAGGGGTTTTGGAAACTTTGCCCGACGGCTTCGGCTTCTTGCGAGCGCCGGACTATAACTACCTTCCAGGTCCCGACGATATCTATGTTTCACCGAGCCAGATTCGCCGCTTCAACCTGCGCACCGGCGATATTATCTCCGGCCACATTCGCCCGCCGAAGGAAGGGGAGCGTTACTTCGCACTGCTCAAAGTTGAATCGATCAATTTCGAGGACCCGGAGCGGGCGCGCGAAAAGATCCTGTTCGACAACCTAACGCCGCTTTATCCCAACGAACGGCTCAAGCTGGAAAGCCATCCGGAAGATTACACAACCCGCATTGTCGACCTGTTGACGCCCATCGGCAAAGGACAGCGCGGTTTGATTGTTGCTGCTCCGCGCACCGGCAAAACGATGATGCTGCAGCATGTCGCCAAAGCGATCGCGCAAAATCATAAAGAAGTGGTTTTGATTGTTTTGTTGATCGATGAGCGGCCCGAAGAAGTCACCGATATGCAGCGGTCGGTCGATGGCGAAGTGATCAGCTCGACTTTCGACGAGCCGGCAACCCGCCACGTCCAGGTCGCCGAGATGGTGATCGAGAAGGCCAAGCGGCTGGTCGAGCACGGCAAAGACGTGGTGATTTTGCTCGATAGCATCACGCGCTTGGCGCGCGCCTACAACACGGTGGTGCCGCCCAGTGGCAAGATTCTCTCCGGCGGCGTCGATTCCAACGCCCTGCACAAGCCGAAAAAGTTTTTTGGCGCAGCCCGCAATATTGAAGACGGCGGCAGCTTGACGATTATCGCCACCGCGCTCATCGACACGGGCAGCCGCATGGACGAGGTTATTTTCGAAGAGTTCAAAGGCACCGGCAACATGGAAGTGCATCTAGACCGCCGGCTGATGGACAAACGGGTCTTCCCGGCCATCGACATCAACAAGTCGGGCACCCGCAAAGAAGAACTCTTGATCGCCCGCGAAGATTTGAACCGCATCTGGATCTTGCGCAAAGTTTTGTCGCAATTGAGCGTGGTCGAAGCGATGGAATTTCTGCTCGACAAGATGCACGGCACGAAAACCAACAAGGAGTTCCTCGAATCGATGAATCAGTAAGTGCTGCGCGGTCTTATCGCCGTATCTTGCCTTGCGTGATCGGCCGATCTTTGTTAGAAAATATCGGCTAGTCTTAGTTTACACTACAATCGTTGGCTGCCGGTGGTTGCGAAGTCATAGAGCCGTCCGGCCGCTTTTTGTTGCGAAAATTCACACCCTATCCGATTCGCTCGAAGTGCCCGGGCCGGGTCCGAAGCGGAGTAGACGATGGGGGAGGGACAAAACTAAAGGAGAAAGATCGAATGGCTGAAGTGACGATGAAACAACTCTTGGAGGCCGGTGTCCATTTTGGCCATCAGACGAGCCGCTGGAATCCAAAAATGAAGCAATACATTTTTGGCGCACGCAACGGCATCCACATTATCGATCTCCAGCAAACCGTGTCCATGTTCAAGGATTTGGAAACCATCGTGCGCAATATCGCCGCTGGCGGCGGTCATATTCTTTTTGTCGGCACCAAAAAACAGGCGCAGGGCGCGATCCGCGAGGAGGCCGAACGCTGCGGCATGTATCACGTGCAGAACCGTTGGCTGGGCGGCACGCTGACGAATTTTACGACGATTCGCCAGAGTATCGACCGGCTGCGCAAGCTTGAAGAGATGGAAAACGATCCAAAGATCGTCGATGCGCTGACTAAAAAAGAGATGCTCGGTCTGCGCCGCGAAAAAGAAAAGCTCGAACAATCGCTCGGCGGTATCAAAGCGATGCGCAAGCTGCCGGATGCCATGTTTGTCATCGATCCTAAACAGGAAGAGATTGCCGTCAAAGAGGCGCGCAAGTTGGGCATCCCGGTCATTGCCGTGATTGACACCAACTGCGATCCCGATTTGATCGATTACAAGGTGCCGGGTAACGATGACGCGATTCGCGCGATCCGGCTGTTCTGCTCGGCCATTGCCGAGGCGGTGAACGAAGGCAAGCTGATCTACGAACAGGCCTTGGTCAAGGGCAAAGAAGCGGATGGCGCCGCTGGCGAACCGGTGGCAGAAGCGCCGGCTGAAGGCGCGCTGGCGAGAGGAGTTTAGCTTTCATGGAAGTAAGCGCTAGTGTCGTAAAAGAGCTCCGGGAGAAAACCGGCGCTGGCATGATGGACTGCAAGAAAGCCCTGGCTGAAACCGGCGGTGATCTTGAGAAAGCAGTCGATTTCCTGCGCCAAAAAGGGCTGGCGGCGGCGGCCAAAAAGGCCGACCGAGTGGCGGCCGACGGTGCCGTTGGTGCCTACGTCCATCCGGGCGGCAAGATCGGCGTGCTATTGGAAATCAATTGCGAGACCGATTTCGTCGCGCGCACTCCCGAGTTTCAAGCGCTCCTCAAAGACGTCGCCATGCAGGTGGCGGCGGCCAGTCCCCGCTACGTGCGCCGCGAAGAGGTGAGCGCTGAAGAGTTTGAAAAAGAAAAGGTGATCTATCGCCAGCAGGCGTTGGAGTCGGGCAAACCGGAAAAAGTCGTCGACAAGATCGTCGAAGGCAAGATGGAGAAATTCTATTCCGACGTCTGTTTGATGGAACAGTCCTTCATCAAAGATCCGGATAAGAAAGTCACCGACGTGATCAACGAGGCGATCGGGCGTTTGGGTGAAAAGATTCAAGTGCGGCGCTTCTCGCGCTACCATCTGGGTGAAGGAGTCTCGAAAGAGTAACGGCGATTCGGATTCATGAACAACGGCGGCCCCAAGTACAAAAGGATCATCCTTAAAGTCACCGGTGAAGTCTTTGCCGGTACCGGCAATTTCGGCATCGACGGCAAGACCATCAAGTCCTTTGCGCAGGAGATCAAGGAAGTCAAAGAGCTCGGTTGCGAGCTCGCGTTGGTGGTCGGCGGCGGTAATATTTTTCGCGGCGCCGTGGCCAGTGAAATCGGCATGGAGCGCGCCAGCGCCGACAACATGGGGATGCTGGCCACGGTGATCAATAGCTTGGCGCTACAGGACGCGCTGGAGAAGATCGGCGTGTCAACCCGAGTGTTGTCCGCCATTGAGATGCGCCAGGTGGCTGAGCCATACATCCGTCGCCGTGCGACGCGCCATTTGGAAAAGGGCCGGGTGGTAATTTTCGCCGGCGGCACCGGCAACCCCTATTTTACCACCGACACGACTGCCAGCCTGCGCGCCATGGAGATCGGCGCTGAAGTGGTGCTCAAGGCGACCAAGGTCGACGGTGTCTATGACGCCGACCCCTTCAAGCATGCCGGGGCTACTAAGTTCGCTGAGCTTACCTACAGCGAGGTTTTGGCGAGGCAGCTCCAGGTCATGGACTTGACTGCGATCTCGTTATGCATGGAAAAATCACTGCCGATCGTCGTCTTCAATATTATGGAGAAAGGAAATATTAAAAGGGTCATTTCAGGAGAGCCCATCGGCACTCTAGTCAGCGGAGGAAAGCCATGAACGATGCGATCTTCACTCAGCTGCAAAAAGAGATGGATCAATCGGTCGGATCGTTGCGCAAGGAGCTGGCGAAATTGCGCACCGGGCGCGCGACGACGACACTGCTCGATCATGTCGTCGTCGCATATTACGGTGCCCATACGCCGCTGAACCAACTGGCGACCTTAAGCGCGCCGGAGCCGCGCTTGCTGGTGATTCAGCCCTTCGATCGCAGCGCCATGGGCGAGATCGAAAAAGCGATACTGAAATCGGATCTCGGTATGACGCCCAACAACGACGGCAAGATCATCCGCGTGCCGGTGCCCCAGTTGACCGAAGAACGCCGCAAAGACTTGGTCAAACATGTCAAGAAAATCGGCGAGGAGTTCAGAGTCTCTCTGCGCAATCACCGGCGGGTGGCGATCGAGCACTTGAAAGAATCCGAAAAGAAGAAAGAGATCACCGCCGATGATTCTAAGCATGGCAACGAGCGCATCCAAAAAATCACCGACGAGTTCATCGGCAAAATCGACGACCTCTTAAAAGCTAAGGAGAAAGAGGTAATGGAGGTTTGAGTCCCTCCGTTTGGCCGCGCGCGGCAACTTTGCCGGTGCCGCGTCTAGATTTGGCGGTTCCCACCTGGGCATGAACAAGGCCATAGTTTAACCCTATGGATTTGAACGGTCTCGACACAACGCGTCTGCCGCGTCACGTGGCCATCATTATGGACGGCAACGGCCGTTGGGCAAAATCCCGCGGCAAGAGCCGCATCGAAGGCCACCGTCGCGGCAAGACTTCCGTGCGCGTCATCGTCGAATTGGCGCGCAAAATCGGCATCGAATACCTCACCCTTTATGCTTTCTCGACGGAGAATTGGCTGCGGCCGCGCGATGAAGTGCATGCCTTGATGGGATTGCTCGAGCATTATTTGATTGCCGAGCAGCCGAAGATGATGCGCTATGGCATTCGCTTGTTGTCCATCGGCGACCGTAGCCGATTGCCGGATAGCGTGCGCCGCACGTTGGAGCATGTCATTGAGATTACCCGCGACAACCAGCGCATGACCGTGGTTTTGGCCTTGAGCTACAGTGGACGCGATGAGCTGGTTCGGGCGCTGCGAAAGATCGCTGGAGAAGTTCGCGACGGCAAGTTTGGCGCTGAGCAGATTGACGAAGAGCTGGTTTCTGCGCGTATGGACACTCCGGAGGTGCCGGATCCAGATCTCCTGATTCGCACCAGCGGCGAGATGCGCGTTAGCAACTTTTATCTTTGGCAGCTGGCTTACAGTGAGCTCTACATTACGCAAATCCTCTGGCCCGACTTTCGCGAGCAGGCGTTTATCGAAGCGTTGATCGAGTACCAGCGCCGGCGCCGCCGTTTCGGACGCACCGACGAGCAGGTCGTCGAACCCGTGGCGTCTTCCCTGGAGGCGGGTGGAAGCAAATCTTAGAGCACGCCTTCTCACCGCGCTGGTCGGCGTGCCGTTGCTGATCCTTTTGGTCGCGCGCAGCTCAACGGCCGTTTTCTCCACGGTTATCTTTTTCGTAACAGTGCTTGCTTTGGGCGAGTATTTTCGCATGGTCTTCCCCAACGGGTTGCGCGACCAGTTGCTCGGTGTCGGCTTCGGCGCGGCGTTGAGCTTGTCGTTGTTGTATGGCGGCGCCGAGACGGTGCAGCTAAGCACGGCTTTGGTGCTGCTGCTCTACTTTTCTCTCTACATCTGGCTTAGCGGTTCTTTGGAAGACAAGCTGCGCCGTTTGGCTTGGCTGATGCTGGGGGGGTTCTACCTGGGCTACTTGCTGCCGCACTTGGCTTTGTTGTTTCGTCTGCCCGAGGGGCGCCACTGGGTGTTGTTTGTTTTGATCGTCATCATGAGCGGCGATAGCGTCGCTTACTTTGCCGGCAAACGGTTCGGCAAAAAGCGCTTGGCGCCGGAGATTAGCCCGGGGAAGACCGTCGAAGGAGCGCTCGGCTATTTCGCCGGCAGCGTTATCGCCGGGCTGATCGGGGCGAAATATCTGTTCGTGGGAATTAGCGCGCATACCATTTGCGCTCTGGCGCTGGTCTTGGCGACCCTGGGACAGGTCGGCGATTTGTTTGAATCTTGGATCAAGAGGGTCTTTTCGGTCAAAGACTCCGGTCAGCTGCTGCCGGGCCACGGTGGTTTGCTCGATCGCCTCGATAGTTTGATCTTTCCGGCTGTGTTTACCACGGCGTATCTGCGAGTATTCTATCCATGAAGACCATTGCTCTCTTAGGTTCCACCGGTTCCATCGGCGTCAGCACGCTTGCCCTGGTGCGCGAGTTTCCCGACCGATTTCGCGTGCATGGCATGGCCGCTGGGCAAAACATCGCTCTGCTCGCCAAGCAGATAAAAGAATTTTCCCCGCGCTGCGTCGCCATCAAGAACGAGCAGGACGTGCCGCGGCTGCGCAAGCTGCTTGGCAAGCAGCGCGTGGAAATACTCTGGGGCCAAGCGGGAGCCACCGCGGTGGCGACGGCGAGCGAGGTCGACGTCGTGTTAGCGGCCATTGTCGGCGGCGCCGGCTTGATGCCGACCCTGATGGGGGTGCACGCTGGCAAAGAGATCGCTCTGGCGAACAAAGAGGCGCTGGTGATGGCGGGCGAAGTGTTTGTCGGCGCTGCGCGCAAGAAGGGCGTGCGTTTGTTGCCGGTGGACAGCGAACACAGCGCGATTTTTCAGTGCCTGCAGGGGAACCGGCGCGACGAGGTCGACAAGCTCATTTTGACAGCTTCCGGCGGGCCGTTTTTGCGCACGCCGATCGCCAGCCTGGACAAAGTCACCGTGGCCCAAGCGCTCAAGCATCCTAACTGGAAAATGGGGCAGAAGATTACCATCGATTCCGCGACGATGATGAACAAGGGGTTGGAAGTGATCGAGGCGCGTTGGGAGTTTGACATGGAACCGCGCCACATCGAGGTCGTGATCCATCCGCAGAGCGTCGTGCATTCCATGGTGCGCTATCAGGATGGCGCGATCATGGCGCAGTTGGGGATTCCCGATATGCGCATTCCGATCGCCTACGCGCTCAGCTATCCAAATCGGCTAAAAGGTGGCTGGCGGCCTCTGGAAGTGACCCAGCAAAGCGAGTTAAACTTCTTGCCTGTGGAAAAACGACGCTACCCGGCATTGCAGTTGGCCTACGACGCCTTGAAAGTTGGGGGCACCCTGCCGGCGGTGCTCAATGCTGCCAATGAAGTCGCGGTGGCGGCGTTTCTGCGCGGCCAGATCGGGTTTCGCGAGATCCACAAAATTATTGCCCGGACGATGCACAAGCACACGGCGTCGCATCCCAAGCAAATCGAAGAGATATTGGAAGTCGATCGCTGGGCGCGCGCTTGCGCCGGTGCCATGATCTAAACCAAGGAGACGCTCCATGGAGAATGTGCTGTACTCAGTCGTCGCTGCCATCATCGGCTTGGGTGTGTTGATTGTCATTCACGAGTTTGGCCATTTTTTATTCGCCAAGTTGTCCGGCGTCGGCGTGCTAACTCTTTCCGTCGGCTTCGGCCCGAAGATCTGGGTGAAAAAGAAGGGTGAAACCGAATACGCGCTGAGCGCGTTCCCACTCGGCGGCTACGTCAAGATGGTCGGCGAAGATCCTGAACAACCGGTGGAAGCGGTGGACGTGGAACGTTCTTTTGCCCACAAGAGCTTGCTCAAGCGGGTGGCCATCGTGGCCGCGGGACCGGGCTTCAATCTCTTGTTGGCGGTTCTGCTACTGGCGATCGTTTTTGTCTTCTACGGCGTGCCGGTGGTGTCCAACCAGGTGGGCAGCGTCGAAGTCGGATCGCCGGCGGAGCGCGCCGGCATTCAGAAAGGTGACGTGATCACGTCGATCAACGGCCAGCCCGTGCAGGTTTGGGAGGAGTTGTCGAAAGGCATCAAGGAAAGCGAGGGCAAGCCGCTGGCGCTCAAGGTGCAACGGGAGTCTAAGGAACTGGCACTCAGCGTGCAGCCCAATCGCAAAGAAGGGCGTAATATTTTCGGTGAAAAACGCGACGAATGGATGATCGGTATTGGCAGCCATGTATCGATTCAAAAGGGAAAGCCTGGGCTGGCCATCGTCAAGGCATTTCAGCAGACTTATGAATACTCGAAGCTGACCCTGATGGCCCTCTATAAGATGCTGGTCGGAGAAGTTTCGCCGCGCAATCTCGGCGGGCCGATTTTGATTGCGCAAATGGCCGGCCAACAGGCTCAAGAAGGGCTCGGTAGCTTTCTCGCTTTCCTCGCCGTCTTGAGTATCAACTTGGGAGTCCTCAATCTATTGCCTGTGCCGATGCTGGATGGCGGGCACTTAATGTTCTTTGCGGTGGAATCGATCATTCGCCGCCCGGTGGGGGTGCGCCAGCGCGAAATCGCCCAACAGGTCGGAATCTTCCTGCTCATGCTTTTGATGGTCTACGCTTTCTACAATGATATCGCGCGGTTTTTTGAAAAGCAGGTGGGCGGATGAGAATACTTGGGATCGACACCGCCGCCACCTTTGCCAGCGTTGCGATAGTCGAAAATGATCTCCTGGTAGCCCAGCGCTGCTATCCTGAGAAGGGCTCGGGCCAAGCTAAGAGCAATCACGCGGAAGTCATCCTGCCGTTGCTCGGTCGCGTCCTGGACGAGGCAGGAGTGGCAGCTGCGGATATCGACCGAATCGCTGTTTCCATCGGCCCGGGCTCTTTCACCGGCGTGCGCATTGGTCTCAGTACCGCCAAAGGTTTTGCCTTTGGCTGTGGCATCCCGGTAGTCGGCATATCGACTCTTATGGCCTACGCCACCGCGGTCAGCGGCTTTGAGTGTGTCTGTCCGCTCCTGGACGCGCGCAAAAAAGAGGTCTACGCGGCGCTGTTTCGTTGCGAGGCCGGAAAAATTCAACGGTTAACCGAAGATTTGGTTGCGCCGGTAGCGGGCATTGTCCAACAAATCGCCCAACGTGGCGCCAGCACTTGTGCGCTAATCGGTTCTGGCGCGCAGCTTTACGGTCGAGCGATTCAGGACGAGCTTGGCGCGCACATTGCCTTGGTTGAAGAACCGGCGGATTTCACGGTGGCGGCCGCGGTGGCACGACTGGCCAGTGGCGCTGGTGACACGGATACTCTGAATATCGCCGAGCTCATCCCTGCCTATGTGCGTTCCTCGGAGGCCGAATCTAAACGCCCAAGCGCTGCTAACTTATCAAATTGAAAGTAAAAAGCTGCGTTGACAAAAAATCGACCGTAAGTTAAATTTAGCCCCGCTCGAAAACTTCATAAATTCTTAAGGAGGCCCCAATGGAGGTAAGAGAAGAGCAAGCGATAGTGGCCCTGTTGGACCGCGATCCGGAGTTGCGCAAACATTATGAAGAACATCAAGAGCTGGAGAAACAATTACAAACCTTTCAAAACAAACATCACTTATCGCCCGAAGAAGAAGTCGAAATGAAACGCATCCAAAAGCTCAAGCTTGCCGGTAGAGACAAGATGATGGAGATACTTGGCAAACATCGTTAAAATAGCACTGCAAATTGGGGAGCCATAATGAAAATCACCGGAGCTGAAATCTTCTGCGAATCGCTCAGGCGCGAGGGCGTTAAGACCGTTTTTGGTTTGCCCGGAGGCGTCGTATTGAAGATTTTCGACGTCCTGTGTCAACAGAAAGATATTGAGCTGGTGCTAACCCGCCACGAGCAAGGCGCCGCTCACATGGCTGAGGGCTATGCGAAAGCAACCGGCAAAGCGGGCGTCGTTTTGGTTACTTCCGGTCCCGGTATGACCAACATCGTCACCGGGCTTGCGGATGCGTATATGGACTCGGTGCCGCTGGTGGCTTTTACTGGCCAAGTCTCGACGGACTTGATCGGTAACGATGCCTTTCAGGAAGCCGACAACGTCGGCATCAGCCGTCCTTGCACCAAGCATAATGTGCTGGTGAAAGACGTCAAAGATCTTGCCCTTGCCATTAAAGAGGCGTTTTACATCGCCACGAGCGGCCGGCCCGGCCCGGTCTTGGTCGATATTCCCAAGGACGTCAGCACGGCGAAAGCCGAGTTTATCTATCCTGACAAGGTAACGTTACGCGGCTACAATCCTGCGGTCGATGGCAGTAAGAACCAGATAAAACTGGCCGCCGAAGAGATCATGAAAGCAAAGAAACCGATGATCTACGTCGGCGGCGGCGCGGTGTTCTCCGATGCCGCGGATGAAATCAAAGAACTCGCCGAAATCACCCAGATCCCGGTGACGATGACCTTGATGGGGCTGGGGAGTTTTCCTGGAACCCATCCACTTTCACTCGGCATGCTCGGCATGCACGGTGGTTACTGGACCAACATGGCGATGCACCACGCCGATCTCTTGATCGCGGTGGGCGCGCGTTTCGACGACCGGGTCACCGGCAAGCTCGATGCGTTTTGCCCCGAGGCGCGGGTGATTCACATCGACATCGATCCGACCTCGATCAAGAAAACCTTTCACGCGCATATCCCGATCGTCGGCGACGTTAAAACCGTGCTGCGCCAGATGAACGTGGCGCTGCGCTCGCTCGATGGCAATCCCAAAGAAATGCAGTCGCGGCGCGCCCCCTGGCTTAAACAAGTGGGCGATTGGAGAAAAACCCATCCGCTGACCTACAAGCAGGACGACAAAATCACCAAGCCTCAATACGTGATCGAGAAGCTGTTCGAGTTGACTAATCATGACGCGATCGTCGCCACCGACGTTGGCCAACATCAAATGTTCGCCGCGCAATACTTCAAGGGGAGCCGGCCGCGCACCTGGCTCACTTCGGGTGGCCTGGGCACCATGGGGTTCGGTTTCCCAGCCGCCATTGGCGCGCAGAAAGCGTTTCCCGATCGTTTGGTGCTATGCATCACCAGCGAGGGCAGTTTTCAGATGAATCTGCAGGAGCTGGTGGTGGCGGCGGAGCACAAGCTGCCGGTTAAGATTGTCTTGCTCAACAACGGTGTGCACGGCATGGTGCGCCAATGGCAAGATCTTTTTTATGAAAGCCGCTATTCGGCGAGTCTGCTCGGCAAGATGCCCGACTTTGTTAAACTTGCCGATGCCTATGGCATCGCCGGGCTGCGCGCGTTGAAGCCGGCAGAGGTGGAGCCGGTGCTCAAAGAGGGGCTCAAACACAAAGGTCCCGTGTTGATGGACATCCACACCGATCCGTTTGAGAACTGCTACCCGATGATTCCCGCCGGCGGGGCGCAGCATGAAATGATGCTCGAGGATCCGCCGGAGTTGGAAATAACGCGCAAAGGCGGCTCACACAAAAGAAAGGTGGACGAGGAGGAGAAGGGCGTTCTTCCTGCCTGATAACAGCGACGAATGGAACATATCATCTCGGTTTTGGTAGAGAACAAGTTCGGCGTGCTGGCGCGCGTGGCCGGACTGTTTAGCGCGCGCGGTTATAACATCGAAAGCTTGTCGGTGGCACCGACTCTCGACCCGACGACCTCGATGATTACGATCGTTACCATCGGCGACGACCGCATCATTGAGCAGATTATGAAGCAGCTCAACAAAGTCGTCGAGGTGCTCAAGGTCATCGATTTGACCGAGACCAAATTCCTCGACCGCGAAACCGCGCTGATCAAGGTTCACACCAAGCTGGAACATCGCGACGAGGCGATTCGTATTGCCGATATCTTTCGCGCCAAGATCGTCGATTCGTCGGCGACAACGTACACCATCGAAATTACCGGGGACGTTGGTAAGGTGGAGGCGCTGATTCGCTTGCTGCAGCCCTTGGGGATCAAAGAGCTGATTCGCACTGGGCGCATCGCCATTGCCCGCGAAAATGCCCATACCGAGGCGCCCAGTCGAGAGCCTGCCCTGCTCAAGGCGTAGCCCCAATCTTTTTAGACTCGCTCGAGAGCGACAAAACGAAAAAAGCCGGGTGTGATAGCAATCACACCCGGCTTTTTTATCAGATGAAAAACAGGTTTACTTTTTCATTTTGTCGACAGCTTCTTTGCCGACTTCTTTGGCTTTCTCAATCACTTTACCAGCAGCATCCTTGCCAACTCCCTTGGCCTTATCCATCGCGCCCGCGGCGCCTTCTTTGGCTTTGCCCATAGCACCGGCCGCTGCGTCCTTCGCTCCCGCGGCGGCGTCTTTTGCCCCTGCCGCTGCATCCTTTGCAGCATCTTTGGCAGCATCCATCGCGCCCGCGGCCCCTTCTTTAGCTTTCTCTACGGCGCTCGAAGCGGCGTCCTTGGCCGCGTCCATTGCGCCACCGGCTGCATCTTTGGCTTCGCCCGCCGCTCCCTTAGCAGCTTTGGTTGCTTCGGTTGCAGCCTCCTTGGCTTTGCCGCAGCCACCTGCGGAAAAAATAAATGCCGCGGCGACCGCCCCCAAAAATACGTTTCTAAATGTATTCATGTCCTAACAGTTCCTCCTTTTTTGACCCTAAAAATTTTCATTTAGTCATAACATACAATCCCTGCTCTTTTCAAGGTAAATCTTGACAGGTATTACACTATTAGGTGGTCTAAGCGACTTTATGGCGGAACCAGAGAAAGTGAGCGACTTATGAAGCAACGATGTCTTGGTTGTGCAGTTATTCTATGGGGGCTGCTCCTGGGCGGCTGCGCCGCGCAGCGGCCGCTACTCTAACCCAACGAACAGCTGCGCCGGGTTGGCAGCGCGGCCGCGGATCGCGACATTAACTATTGCATGGCCCAAGCCGAGGAATATACCTCGTCGTCGAGCCGCACTGGCCGAGTGCTCGAAGGTGCGGCCACGCAAGGGGGCACGAGCGCGGCGATCGGTGCGGCGACGGGGGCGGCGGGCGGCGCCATCGTTGGGCGGGCTGGGCCCTCGGCGGCGGTCGGCGCGGCCGGCGGCCTGGCTGCCGGAACCGTGAGTGGTCTGATTTCAGGACTTTCGCGCAAAGAAAATCCGAGCCCGCTCTATCGTAGTTTCGTCGATCGGTGCTTGCGCGAACGGGGCTACGATCCCATCGGTTGGGAGTAGCGGCCGGGCACCGAAGAGCGTTTCCAAGCTCCGGCGGTGGCACGCTTGGGCGATTGTCCGACGAGTTGTCATTGACTTAAAATAGGGCAGTCGGCATAGTGTAGCTTCCAAACGAAGAGGAGAGTGAGAATGCAGGTCTACTACGATCGTGATGCTGACTTGGGTGTGCTGCGGGGAAAGAAGGTTGCGGTGATGGGTTATGGCAGCCAAGGGCATGCGCACGCCAATAATTTGAGAGATTCGGGCGTCGAGGTCGTCGTTGGTTTGCGCAAAGGCAGCAGCTCATGGCCCAAGGCGGAAAATGCCGGTCTCAAGGTTCTGGAAACTGCTGACGCGGCTGTGGCAGCCGACATCGTCATGATCTTGTTGCCGGATGAGTTACAGGGTGAGGCCTACGAGAAAGAGATTCGGCCGGGTCTCAAAATGGGAAACTCGCTGGCTTTTGGACACGGCTTTAACATTCATTTCAAACGAGTGGTGGCCCCGCCGGATGTCAATGTGTTCATGGTGGCGCCTAAGGGGCCGGGCCATCTGGTGCGCAGCGAATACCAGAAAGGCCGCGGTGTCCCATGCCTCTTGGCCGTGCATCAAGACCCGTCGGGCGACACCAAGAAAGTCGGCTTGGCTTACGCCAGCGCCATTGGCGGTGCCCGCGCAGCGGTGATTGAGACCACGTTCAAGGACGAAACCGAAACCGATCTCTTTGGCGAACAGTCGGTGCTGTGCGGCGGCTTGTGCGCGTTGATCCAGGCCGGCTACGAAACCTTAGTAAACGCCGGCTATCCGCCCGAGATGGCCTATTTCGAATGCGTGCACGAGGTGAAACTGATCGTCGATTTGATCTACGAGGGCGGCATGGCCAACATGCGCTACTCGATCAGCAACACCGCCGAATACGGCGACTTGACCCGCGGCAAGCGCGTCATCGGACCGGAAGTGCGCCAGGCGATGCAGACGATTCTCAAAGACATTCAGTCGGGCAAGTTCGCCGAAGAATGGATCAACGAATACAAGGCTGGCATGCCGCACTTCACCGAGCTGCGCAAAGAAGCGGCGAATCATCCGCTGGAAAAAGTCGGCGCCGGCTTGCGCGAAATGATGCCCTGGTTGGGGCAAAACCGGCTGGTCGACAAGAGCAAGAACTAGTTCGGGTTGCGACGCGTGGAAGATTTCGATTTACATGTCTATTGCGCGCGAAGGATTTCCACTGATCGCGGCCGCGCTGGCGCTGGCGCTGGTGGCATTTCTCTTAGGCTGGTGGATTGCGGCTTGGGGTTTCGCGTTATTGGCGCTGGCGATCACCGGGTTTTTTCGCGACCCGGAGCGCGTCATTCCGTCGACCAAAGGGGTGATTGTCTCGCCGGCGGACGGTAAAGTCGTGAGTATTGCGGCGGTGGACAGCGATCCGTTGTTTACCGAAGCGGCAACCCGGGTCAGTATTTTTCTTTCGCCGGTGGATGTTCACATCAATCGCGTGCCAGCGGCGGGTCGAATCGAAGCTGTGAAATATCAAAGCGGCAAATTTCTCGCGGCGTACAAAGCCGAAGCATCCCGTCAAAATGAACAGAATGCCGTCATGCTTTCCACCGAGCAAGGCCAGCAACTGGGTGTCGTGCAGATTGCCGGTTGGTTGGCGCGGCGTATCGTCTGCCATGCCAAGCAGGGCGAGCGCTACGCGCAGGGTGATCGCTTCGGATTGATCATGTTCGGTTCGCGCACGGATACCTATCTGCCGAAGGGTTGCAAAGTCGAGGTCGTTGAGGGACAGCGGGTCAAAGGCGGCGAAACCGTGCTCGGGAGGTTTGTATGAGTGCGATGAATGCGCAAGATCCCGAATCCTTTGCTACCAGGAGCAAAGTCCGTCTATTGCAACGGCGCACCCGGCCGCGCACGCCGCTGCGTCAGCGCGTGCCGGCGGAAAAACTGCGCATGGGGGTTTACCTCATTCCGAGTTTGTTCACGGCGGGCAATCTCATCTGCGGCTTTTTCTCGCTGATCTCGACGTTCCATGGCGATTACCTGCATGCCACTTACTTTATCATCATTGCCAACATCCTCGACGGCCTCGATGGCTACGCCGCCCGCCTGACTCGCTCCACCAGCCAATTTGGCGTCGAGTTTGACTCGCTGGCGGACGTGGTTTCCTTTGGTGTGGCGCCGGCGGTGTTGGTGTATTTTTGGGCGTTGGTCCCCTGGGGCACGTGGGGTTGGCTGGCCGCCGGCACGTTCGTCGTTTGCGGCGCGCTGCGGCTGTCGCGCTTTAACGTCCAGAGCACTGGGCCGTCAAAAGGACATTTCGTTGGTTTGCCAATTCCCGCAGCGGCCGAGATGATTGCCGCCATCGTCATCATGTACTACTTTTTGGGGGGCGCAGGGGCGCCGCACAAAGGAATCACTCTGCTGCTGGCCATTTATGGGTTGGCGTTATTGATGGTTAGTAGCTTTCCCTATTTTAGCTTGAAGAATAAAGACCTGCGCAAGCGGCTGCCTTTTTGGATTTTGGTTTCCGGCATCGTTTTGATTACACTCTTCATTGCTGAGCCGCAGATCATGTTCTTTACGTTATTCTTATCATACACGTTATCCGGGCCTTTATTATGGTGCTTCACTACGTACAAGCACCGGCGGGAGAGGAGACGGGAGATGACCCCAGCGTCGTCTTGAGCCCCGGCTCTACAAAGAGACAGACAAACTCCCGTTGGCCATGCCGCGGGAGTTTTCGTTTCTAGGCAGGGCTGGCGGATCAACGGTGGAGGAGATTTTCCAATGAGCACAGAGAATACGGTACAAATTTTTGACACGACGCTGCGCGACGGCGAGCAGTCGCCGGGCGCGAGCATGACAGTGGAACAGAAGGTCGTCATCGCGCGCCAGCTCGAAAAGCTCGGCGTCGATGTCATCGAAGCGGGGTTTGCCGCATCGTCGGAAGGGGATTTTGAATCGGTGCGCCGGGTCTGCCGGGAGGTGCGCAAGCCGCGCGTCGTGAGCCTGGCGCGGGCCCAAGAGGGCGACATAACGAGAGCATTGAAAGCCGTCGAGCCGGCCAAAAACCCGGGCATTCACACGTTTATCGCAACCTCGGACATTCACCTGAAGCACAAGCTGCGCATGACCCGCGAGCAGGTGATCGAAGCGGCGGTGGCGGCGGTGACGTTTGCCAAGAAGCACACCGACTACGTCGAGTTTTCCGCTGAAGACGCTTCGCGCAGCGATCCGGAGTTTTTGATGCAAATCTTTCGTGAGGTGATTCGCGCCGGCGCGCGCACGATCAACGTGCCGGACACGACCGGTTACGCGATCCCCTCGGAGTTTGGCGCGTTGATCGCCAATTTGATCGAGCGCACCGCGGGCGGCGACCGCGTGATTTGGAGTGCGCACTGTCACAACGATTTGGGGTTGGCGGTGGCGAACTCGCTGGCGGCGGTGCACAATGGCGCGCGGCAGATCGAGTGCACGATTAACGGCATCGGCGAGCGCGCCGGCAACACCTCATTGGAAGAAGTCGTCATGGCGCTGCGCACGCGCAAGAATTATTTGAACCTGGACACCAACGTCATCAGCGAGCAGCTCTACCCGAGCTCGCGTTTGCTTTCGCAGGTGACCGGCATTGCGATTCCCATCAACAAGCCGATCGTTGGCGATAACGCCTTTGCCCACGAAGCCGGCATTCACCAAGACGGCGTGTTGAAGTACAAACAGACCTACGAGATCATGACGCCGGAGTCCATCGGCATTCCCGGCAATCGCTTGGTGTTGGGCAAGCACTCGGGGCGGCACGCATTCGACGAGCGGCTCAAGCACTTGGGCTTTAATCTCAACCGCGACGACATGAACCGCGCCTTCGTGCGCTTTAAAGAGCTGGCGGACAAAAAGAAAAACGTCTACGACGAAGATATCGAAGCGATCGTCGCCGAAGAAATCTTGCGCGTGCCCGGGCGGCCGGATAAGTACGCGTTGCTTTATCTAAACGTAAACTCAAGCTCCGACGGCATTCCCTCGGCGACGATTAAGATGCGCGTCGAGGATCAGGAAAAAATGGACTACGCCAACGGCGACGGCGCCGTCGACGCTTGCTACAAAGTGATTACCAAGATCACCGGCTCGCAGTCGCAGCTGGTGCGCTACTCGGTCAACGCGATTACCAGCGGCACCGACGCGCAGGGCGAAGTGGCTTGTTTGATCGAAGACGATGGCATTCGTGTGTCGGGCCAGGGCTCGCACACCGACGTCATCATGGCGAGCGCTTTGGCTTACGTGAACGCGCTCAACAAATTGGAAGGACGTAAACACTATCGGCAGGTGGTGGAGAAAGAGGGACCATGAACTACAAGATTGCAGTTTTGCCGGGCGACGGCATCGGCCCGGAGGTGATGGGTGAGGGCACTGCGGTGCTCAACCAAGTCGCCAAGATTTACGGCTTTGGGATTGCATTGGAAAATAGCATCGTCGGCGGCGCGTCAATCGACGCCCATGGCAAGCCGCTTACCGATCCGGTCTTGAATTTGGCCAAAAGCAGCGACGCTGTGTTGCTTGGCGCCATGGGCGGACCGAAGTGGGACGGGCTCGATTATTCGATCCGGCCCGAACGCGCGCTGTTGGCGTTGCGCCAAGAGTTGGGACTCTTCGCGAATTTACGACCGGTGAAATTATTTTCCGCGTTGGCGTCCGCGTCGACGTTGAAAAAAGAAGTTGTCGAAGGCACGGACTTGTTGGTCGTGCGTGAATTAACCGGCGGCATCTATTTCGGTCAACCTAAAGGCGTGACCAAACTGCCGGACGGCACCGAGCGCGGCGTCAATACCGAAGTCTACACCACGCCGGAGATCGAGCGCATCGCCCACGTCGCGTTCCAAGCGGCGCAGCAGCGGCGCAAGAAGGTGACGTCGGTCGACAAAGCCAACGTCCTCGAAGTGACTGAGCTGTGGCGCAAAGTGGTCACGCGCATTCACAAAGACGAGGGCTATGCCGGCATTCAGCTCGAACATATGCTGGTCGACAACTGCGCCATGCAATTGATCCGCAATCCGAAGCAGTTCGACGTCGTGGTCACGACCAATATGTTCGGCGATATTTTGAGCGATGAAGCGGCGATGTTGACCGGATCGATCGGCATGCTGCCGTCGGCGAGCCTGGGCGGCAAAGTCGGCATGTACGAGCCGGTGCACGGCAGTGCGCCAGACATCACCGGGCAGGACAAAGCCAACCCGTTGGCGACGATCTTGAGCGTTGCCATGATGCTGCGCCATTCGTTGGACCAGGGCACGGCGGCGGACCGCATCGAGAAGGCCGTCGAAGATGTCCTCAACGAGGGGTTTCGCACCGCCGATATTCAAGAGGCCGGTTGCAAGCTGGTCGGCTGCAAACAAATGGGCCAGCTGGTGCGCGACAAGATTGAAAAAGCCAAAGGATGATTTGTGAAGAAAGAAAAGTATAACGTCGCCGTCGTCGGCGCCACCGGCGCGGTCGGCGAGCAGATGCGCGAAGTCTTGGAAGAGCGCCAGTTCCCAGTCGGTGAGCTGCGCTTGTTGGCTTCTGAGCGTTCGGCGGGACAGTTTCTGCCGTTTCAAAGCAAGCAGATTCGCGTCGATGTTTTGAACGAAGATTCGTTTAAGGATATCGACATCGGTTTATTCTCGGCGGGCGGCAGCGTCAGCACCAAGTTTGCGCCGTTGGCTGTGACAGCCGGCGCGGTGGTAGTGGATAATACGTCAGTGTTTCGCATGGAACCGGATATCCCACTGGTCGTACCTGAGGTTAACGCGCAAGAAATTGCCAACTATAAAGCCCGCGGTATTGTCGCCAACCCCAACTGCTCGACCATCCAGATGGTGGTGGCGTTGAAGCCGATCCACGATGCGGCGTGCATCAAGCGCATTGTCGTGTCGACGTACCAATCGGTCTCCGGCGCAGGGCGCCAGGCCATGGAAGAGTTGAGCCAGCAAGTGGGTGCGTTGTTTAACGGTCGGGAGTTGAAGAAGGAAAAATTTCCGCACCAGATCGCTTTTAATTGTATTCCACACATCGATGTCTTCACGGAAGGCGGCTACACCAAAGAAGAGTGGAAGATGATCCACGAGACCCGCAAGATTTTAGGCGAGCCAAACTTGCCGGTGACGGCAACAACGGTGCGCGTGCCGGTGTTTTGCAGCCATTCGGAGTC
Source organism: Deltaproteobacteria bacterium (assembly GCA_016874755.1). Taxonomy (NCBI): domain Bacteria; kingdom Pseudomonadati; phylum Myxococcota; class Myxococcia; species Deltaproteobacteria bacterium. The sequence goes on from VGTH01000021.1 coordinate 19,492, forward strand.
GGTGAATGTCGAGACCGCGGTGAAGCTATCGGCGGCGGAAACTAAAAAGATCCTGCGCGACGCCCCGGGCGTGATTGTCGCTGATGAGCCGGAGCAAAACATTTACCCCATGGCCGTGGAAGCCACCGGCAAGGACGCGACTTACGTCGGACGCATTCGCGAAGACAACTCAGTCGCCAATGGCCTAAACTTGTGGGTTGTCGCCGACAACCTGCGCAAAGGCGCGGCGCTCAACGCGGTGCAGATCGCGGAAATCCTAGTGCGCGATTATCTGTAGATCGATGATTTAACCGCAAAGTAGGCAAAGAACGCAAAGATTGTAGGCGGCGACCGGCTGGTCGCCCGGATTCCAAAACGCCAAACGTTCTTGCTGTGAACATCAAGCTGATCGTCGAGTACGACGGCACGCGCTACCACGGTTGGCAGACCCAGCCCAACACGGCGACGATCCAAGAAACGCTCGAAAAAGCGATTTCGACGTTTCTCGGCACGCCGACAAAAGTCACCGGCTCCGGGCGCACCGACGCCGGTGTGCACGCCCTTGGCCAAGTCGTCAACTTTCACTGCGAACGGGAGTATACGCCGCACCGCATGCGCCGCGCATTGAATGCGCTCACACCCGAAGATATCACAATCAAAGAAGTTGAAGTGGTCCCAGAAGAGTTCGATGCGCGGCGCGATGGCCGCTGCCGAGTCTACGAGTATTGGATACTCAACCGCCCGACCGCTTCGCCGTTCTACTTAAATCGCGCTTTGCACGTACACGAGCCGCTGGATGTCGCAGCGATGCAACACGCCATCGAATGCCTGGTTGGCAAACACGATTTCTCATCGTTTCGCGCCGCCGGGTGCGACGCACTGAGCCCCGTCCGCGAGGTCTATCAAATTTCCTTAAAAAAGCGCGGCGAGCTCTGGGTCTTTCGCATCGAGGCGACCGCGTTTCTGCGCCACATGGTGCGCAACATCATCGGCACTCTGCTTGAAGTTGGCCGCGGCGCGCGTACCGTCGAAAATTTTTCTCGGCTTCTGGTCAACCGCGACCGAACTCAAGCTGGCCCGACAGCCACCCCGCAGGGGCTCTACTTGGTCGAAGTAAGATACTAAGGATATCCTACGCGCGAAGCCCCGCGCTTTTTCCAAAAAGCATTAGGCGCCGAACGTTTATCCGTGCCGCGTCTTATTTGAGCAGATCGTTGGCCAGCTTGATCGCCTTGGGCCAGAGCTGCGTCAGCACTTCTTCGCTGGAGTTTTCGCGCTTCTGGTTCTCTTCGACGGAGAGAAAGTCTTTCGACGCGCGGGTGCCGAATTCGGCAAGCCATTTGGTGTCGACGTCGAGACGGCGCGTCGCTTGGCCCATGGCCTTGCCATAGGTCTCTTGGCCTTCTTTGCTAAGCAGCCAGTTGACGAAAAGCCGGGTGCCGTGGGGCTGGTCGGAATTTCGCACCACCGAGAGCGCGCCGCTGCCGCTGCTGGTGTAGCTGCCTTCCTTCGGTTCGTGCAGCGGTTTGATTGGCAGATTGGCTTTGATGAAAGGCGCCAGCGTGTAGTAGGTGAGGCCGATGGTGATGGCGAAGCGCCCTTTGGCGAGGCTCTCGCCGAGCAGCCGTTGATCGCGGCTCAGAAACGGTTCTTGGCCGGCGAACTTGCGGAGAAACTCTTCGCCTTTGACCTTGTACCAAAATGACCAGGTCGATGTGCCGCCGCCCGCCGAGCGCGGGTCGAGCATGCCGAGTTTACCTTTCCATTTAGGATGCAAAAGATCGTCGAAGGAGCGAAACTCGTCGCCTCTCATGAGCTGCGTGTTGTACCAGAGATTCTCCGATTGGTAGGCCTGAAAGGAATAGAGAAAGCGCTTGCCCGTGTCGGCCCAGACATGGCCGCCATACCAGCGCTTGGGATCTTTGACTTCGGGGAGAGCGAACAGCGGCTCGATCGGTTCGAGGATGCCGGCGTTGAGCAGGCTTAGCGGCGTCAAGCTGCCGCTGATCAAGGCGTCGTAGTAGCGCACGCCGGCGGCATGTTCGGCAGCGATCTTGCTCGCATTGGTGGCCCCGCGCGCCGTGGAAATTTCCAGCTCGACGCCGGGAAAACGTCTGGCAAAAGCGCTTTCGAGGCTCTTCCGCAATTCCGCGCTGGCCGGCACGCCTACGACGACTTTGCCTTCTTTCCTGGCCGCTTCCACCGTCTTGTCCCAATCGGATTGGGCACCCGCGAGGGTTGCGCCGACAACGAGCAGGAACAACGACGAGAGTGAGACAATAACATCTTTCATTTGCGGCATCTGTGCTCCGATGGTTGATGGTGTGCCGTTGGACGAGTCGCGTTATCTAAAAACTTCTTCGGCTATCTTCGCCGACCGCGCCCAATACTTGCCGACGGTTTCTTCGCCGTAGTTCTCGCGCCGCTCGTTTTCTTCGACGGTCAAAAAGTCCTTCGACGCGCGCACGCCATGCTCGACCATCCACTTGGTGTCGACGTCCAAGCGGCGTGTGGCTTGGCCCATGGCTTTGCCGTAGATTTCTTGGCCCTCTTTGCTGAGTAGCCAATTGACGAAGACTTTGGTCGCGTTGGGGTGGGGCGAGTTCTTCATGATGGACGTCGCGCTGCTGCCGCAGCTTGTGTAGGTGCCTTCTTTCATCTCAGGCAGTGGCTTGACCGGCAGACCAGCCTTTAGAAAAGGCGAGAACGTGTAGTAGGTCAGGCCGATGGTGATCGCGGTTTTGCCCTTGGCAAGGCTGTCGGCCAGTTGCCGCTGATCGCGCGACAGAAACATTTCCTGCGCCGCGAGTTTCTTGAGCCACTCTTCGCCTTTGATCTTGAGAAAAAACGCCCAGGTCGCGGTGCCCGCGCCGACGCTGCGTGGATCGAGAATGCCGATCTTGCCCCTGAATTTTGGCAGCAGGAGATCGTCATAGGAGCGTATCTCTTCGATTTTTATCAGTGTCGGGTTATGCCAGATGTTTTCCGACTGGTAGACCTGAAAGGCGTAGATGAATTTTTTCGCGTTGTCAAGCCAGATGTGGCCGCCGAACCAGCGCTTGGGATCTCTGACTTCATGAAGGATCATAAAGGGCTCGGCGGGTTCGAGTATGCCGGCGTGGAGCAAACTGAACGGCGTCGATGTGCCGCTGATCAACAGGTCGAAATAACGGACGCCGGCCGCATGTTCGGATGCGATCTTGCTCGCGTTTGCAGGCCCGCGTGCGTTGGTCAGATCGAGCTCTATTCCCGGGTAGCGCTTGGGAAAAACTTCGGTGATTGCTTTGCGTAGCTCCGCGCTGGCGGGGATCGCGGCGACGAGCTTGCCTTCTTTCTTGGCGGCTTCCACGGTTTTTCCCCATTCGCTGGGCGACGTCGAGCGAACGTCAGCGGCGAAGGCAAGGTCGAACCCGAAATAAATTGCTGCCGACAGACAAAGCAAAAACAGTTTTTCCATCATACCCACTCCGCTGAGTCAGTTGGATTCACTGTTAGTAGGGTAAAATCAGTCTCGGCGAAAGCATTTTCAAAGCCGTGTGGCATTAGTTGATCTGCGCTGGCTTTCGCGTTTTCTGGCGAAACTATAAGCGGCGAGCTCAAGGCCGACGATTTCGAATTCTTCGACGCCTCGCGCAGTCTGCCTTCACCGGCGCTTCCGTAAAGAACAATGGACTTCAGCTCATCGACGAATGCTGCGTTGGCGGTGCCGATAAATTCCGTCAAAACGCGGGGAACTGGGGAGGGCAAGTCGGAGAGCGGGTCGGGATCGGTCATACAGCGCCTCCATCGAATATCGCTTTTCGTTGATAGCCGGCGGAAAAAAGCTTTCAACCCTGCGTAGCGTTGACGCTGCTGCCGGGCTTTTTGAAGCGGCGTGAGTGGCGGCTCCATTCGCAGCCGCAGCTTTGGCAATGCCACTCGTTCATGCCTTCCCATTCCTCACGGTCGGCAAGCATAGCCTTACCCGCCTTGATGGCTTTTGCTTGAGCTCCGGTGGGAATACCGTGGACGACGGCGAGCAACTCCGCGGACCCACATTCGGGGCAGGCTTTGGTTTTACGGTTTTGAGTTCGGTGGCTGCGCATGGGGTTAGTTTTACGAACGCAGAATGGCGAGCCGCTGTTTCCAATGTGCCTGCCAGTCGGCGCCAGGAGCGAGCACCTCGGATTCTACGGTGAGATCGGGAAAACGATTGTCGCTCGGCTTGCGGATGACATGGGGTGGCTCGCGCCCGGCCTGGAGATCGTTGATTCCGCGCAGCAGTTGGCGCCGGGCGGCGATAATGGCGCGATCGCTGGGACCGAGGAATTCCTTCGATCGATCGAGGATCGGGCCGGCGCCTTCGACAATAGCTGTGTCTTGCGTGTTGAAGATGCGCCCCATGCCGGAGAAGCTCCAGGTTTTCATGGACTCGCGGTCCTGCAGATAGCGATTGGCCTTGTTGCGTTTAGGGTGGTAGTTGGCGTCGAGCTCGTCCAAGATTTCCTGATTGCGCTCGATGTCGCGCGGCTCCATCGGCGCGCTGCGGCGAAAGACGAAATCATAACGCCAGTGGTGGCTGTCGTCGACGGGCACGTGCCAATAGAGATTGTAGCCGTCGCCCGACATGGGCCCGGGGATCGTCGCTTTGTTTGGGAAAACGTAGTTAGTCACGCGAAAAAAAGTCCGGCCATCGACGTTGCGCAGGGAGAAGATCCGCACACCGTAGTCGGTCTCTTCGGCGTCGATGCGCGGCGCCATGTCGGCGTCGTAGAGCGCCAAAGGCAGTTTGCCGTCGGTGCCCTTGACCGTGCGTTTTAAATTGGCTGGGACATTGGCTTGGCGATGTAAGTAGGAGACATGGCTCGGGTCGAGGTTGCCCTCGTTGGCTTGAAAGTAATTGCACTCGTGAAAAATCTTGGTAACGAGCACATGGCCTTTGGGTGCAACCAGCGGCTCATAGTTGGGCAGCTCCGGTGGTTCTCGGGGTCCCATGTAGGTGAAAATCACGCCGGATCGCTCCTGCACCGGATATGCAGGGTGGCGCACCTTTTCGCAGAAACGCCGGTTCGGCGGTTCACAAGGCTGCTCGATGCAGCGGCCGTGGCGATCGAAGAGCCAGCCGTGGTAGAGGCAGCGCAGGCCGCCATTTTCGACGCGGCCGTAGCTTAGATCAGCGCGTCGATGTGAACAGTGCAGACCGATCAAGCCGAGCTCGCCGTCCTCGCCGCGAAACAGGACCAAGTCTTCACTCAATATTCTGAGGGGCAAGGGTGCGCCATCGGCAGGCAGTTCTTCGACAAGCGCAACTGGGTGCCAGTACCGGCGCATGAGATTGCCGCCGGGAGTGCCGGGGCCGGTGCGAGTGATGAGGTCGTTGTCTTCTTGGCAGAGCATAGATCCTTCGCCTTCGCTCAGGACAAGTTTTGGATTTCCGATTTTGGATTCTCGCCCAGTTTCTACCACTGAATCACTGCTTGCGGCAACTCTAGCCGGTTCGGCTGATTGACCGATGGCAATCGCTTGTGTTTATCTGAGGAAGATTGCCACCAGAATGGAGAATCAGGTATGGCAGGAACTTGGGAAAAGGTTCGCGTCGATAAAAGTGACATGCCGCTTTACGTGAGTATGCCGGCAACCGACCGACAGGTGCCTGGCATCGTGGTTGTGCACGGACGCTCCGGGCTAGAGGATTTCATCAAAGACGCAACCCATATGCTTGCCTTACAGGGTTACGCTGCCGTGGCGCCGTTCCTCTATCACCGCGACGGTCCCGACTGTAAAGACGATAACGTTACACGCAAATCGCGTTTGCGCGATCCGTTGATTATCGATGATGTGAACGCTGCCATTGGTTTTCTAAAAAATCACAAGCAAGTGAATAGCGCCAAGCTCGGCATTGTCGGCTTCTGCATGGGCGGGCGGTTGGTTTATCTGATGTCGGCGGCGAACAAGGACTTGAAAGCCGGCGTGATGTTCTACGGCAGCAGCACGATGCTGCCGTACGGCGACAGCGGGCCGACGCCGTTCGACCGTACTAAAGAAATCAGCTGCCCGATTCAGGGACACTTCGGCGCTGAAGATACAGATCCTTCGCCGGAGGACATGCGCAAGCTAGATGCCGAGCTAACCAAATACGGCAGGCACCACGAGTTTCACGTCTACCAAGGCGCCGCGCACGCGTTCGTCAATTCCGGCTCGGACAACTACCGGCCGCACGCGGCGTCTTTGTCGTGGCCGAAGGCTATGGAGTTTTTTGCAAGACATCTTATCGCATGAGCTCGTTCGCGATGCTGCCGGGGAAATCACTTCTCGTTCCCGTGGCGCGGTGAAGAAATCATGGACCGCCTCAACCACGACCGGCAAATCTCCCCTAACCCCTCTTTTCCAAAGAGGGGAGCTCGGAGTCGAAAGAGTGCGATGACGCACGGCAATCTGTCCCCCTTTGAAAAAGGGGGATTGATGGGGATTTTCTTCCCCGGTCGCAGTGATAGATGTCATGATAACAAGCAAGACGATGAAGATCGAAAAAATTACCAGTCCTCATGTCCCCGAGCCGCCGCCGGGCCGTTGGTCCAACGCGCTGCGGGTCGGCGACATGTTGTTCGTATCAGGCACGGTCTCTCGCGGGCCGGATGGTGTGAGTGTTGAAGGCAAGAACGAATATGAGCAGACGAAAAATATTTTCACGCGCATTCGCCATCTCGTCGAGGCCGCCGGCGGCGCGATGTCGGACATCGTGAAGATGACGATCTATGTGGTCAACATCAAACAAAACACCGAGGTCTGGCGCGCGCGTCAGGAATTTTTCACCGGCGCTTTCCCCTGCTCGACATTAGTCGAGGTGCGAAGTCTGGCGACGCCCGAGATTGTAGTTGAAATAGAAGTGATCGCTTGCCTTGGGGCAGGGAAGCGGTGATGGAAGAATTCCTTTTACCGTGATTCTCTCGCGAAAAATTCCACCGGCCACTACAAAACAGTAAGATCTCTGCTATAATCCTCGTATACTTACATTCCTTTTGGCTGTTGCTGCGAAGAAAGCTTGGTTCCGCAGGCGATTGTTGAGTTGTGTGGAAGTGCTGCGACTATTCCCCGTGCCGTCCCCGTTCGATCAATCCCAATTAAGTTGATGGAGATTTAGTTCAAGCTATGTCCAAACCGATGTTAAAGCCGGCTGAACCGGCTGAGGCTGTCGAGGCGAAGCCCAGACCTGCGGTGACCGCCGCGGAGATGGGTGCGCGGCAGCGCGAGATTTCTGTTTCGGAGTTTTTTACCAAGAACCGCCACCTGCTGGGCTTCGATAACCCGCGCAAGGCGATGTTGACCTGCGTCAAAGAGGCGGTCGACAACGCGCTCGATGCCTGTGAAGAGGCGGCCATCTTGCCGGATGTCACGGTGAAACTCGAAGTCGTGCCCACCGGCAACACGACGCCGGCGCCGAGTCAAGCGACGCGCTTTCGTGTGACCGTCATCGACTATGGCCCTGGCATTGTGCGCCAGCAGATACCACCGATCTTTGCCAAACTGCTCTACGGTTCTAAATTTCACCGCCTGCGCATGAGCCGCGGCCAACAGGGCATCGGCATTTCCGCCGCCGGCATGTATGCGCAGCTTACCACCGGCAAGCCGGTGCAGATTACTTCGCGCACCAGCGCCAAGGCGCCGGCGCATTATTTTGAGGTGCAGATCGACACCAAGAAGAACGAGCCACGCATCTTCGAAAACAAGAAAATCGATTGGGAGAATCACCGCGGCACGCAAGTGACCATGGAAATTGAAGGGCGGTATCAAAAAGGCCGGGCTTCGGTGGACGAATACTTAGAGCAAACGGCGATCGCCAATCCGCACGTCAAGCTCACCTACCACACCCCGGAAGGCGAGGTGAAAGAGTATCCGCGCACCATCGAAGAGCTGCCGCCGCAGCCGCGCGAGATCAAGCCGCACCCCTACGGTATCGAGTTCGGCATGATGCTCAAGATGCTGCACGACACCAAAAGTCACTCGCTGTCGGGATTTTTGGCCAGCGAGTTCAGCCGGGTGTCGAGCCAGTTGGCTGTTGAAATCTCCAAAAAGGCGAAGCTGTCGCCGGATGCCAAGCCGCGCGATTTGCATGGTGCCGCGGCGGAAGCGTTCTACAAGGCGATCCAAGAAACCAAGATCATGGCGCCGCCGAGCAATTGCATCTCGCCCATCGGCGAGCGGGCGATTCTCCACGGGCTTTACAAACAGATCAAGGGCGAGTTCTACACCGCGGTGACCCGGCCGCCGGCGGTCTATCGCGGCAATCCGTTTGTTATCGAAGCGGGTTTAGCGTTTGGTAAAGCGCCGCACTTAATGGAAAGCAAAGAAGAAACACCGGCGATGCCGCTGGCCGAAGGCGAGGAGAAGGACGACGACAATGAGTTGGCGCGGGTGATTCGCTATGCCAACCGCGTGCCGCTCCTCTATCAGCAATCGGCCTGTTCCACGTTCAAGGCGGTGCTCGACACGAGCTGGAAAAATTACAACATCTCCCAGTCGCGCGGCGCCTTGCCGGCCGGGCCAATGGTGATCTTTGTCCACATGGCGTCGGTGTGGGTGCCTTTTACCAGTGAATCGAAGGAAGCGATCGCCGACTACGACGAGATTCGCAAGGAGATCAAGCTTGCTCTGCAGGAATGCGGTCGCCGTCTCGGCGTCTTCTTACGCCGGCGCGAGCGCGCCGCTGGTGAGTTTCGCCGGCGCAATATTTTTCAGCTCTACATCGAAGAAGTCGCCGAAGCCTGCGGTAGGTTGAAAGGTGGCAAGCTCGCGGTTGAGAAGCTGAAAGAACAATTGCAAAAAATCGCCGCCAAGCGCACTGGCGGGCAGAAGGTCGATGAGATTCTCGGCCGCGACGGTGGCGGGCCGGAAGGGTTGCCCCATTCGATTATCGTTACCACGGAGGGCACCGAAGGCGACGCGCCGGATCTGCCGGCGGTGGAAGCGAACCCTACAGCGGGTGTGGCGACGCCTGCCACTGAGGAAACGGAGCCGGAATTGCCAATCCTAGTGGATGAGGAGCCACGGCAGGCCAACAAGAAACGCGGCGGCACAAAGGCCAAGGAACAGACTCCGGCGAAAGCGACTAATGTTAACCAGATGAGCTTGGGCTTTGACAAGCCTGCCGACAAACGTGCTGCAAAGACAGGAAACAAAAATGGCGCAAAAAAAGGCAAAAAATAACGGCGTTGTCGAAAAGAAACTGATCGGCGTCGCCGATATGGTGATCACCGCGGCGCAGCGGAACCAGGACCCGGCGTTGCAAATCCCGGTGCGCAGTCTGGCCAACGTCAACTTCAATCCGAAGCGCGGTATCATCGAGATGGGCAAGCGCAAGCAGGAACGGACGTTCTTTAACGTCGGCATGGCGAAGAAATTCATGCAAACCGTGCTCGTCGCCGACGCGTTGGCCGAGCTGCAGCGCGCTAATTTGACCACCTCGTTGCGCGAGATTTACTACCGCACCAAGCACACGATCAAACATTCCCATGAAAACACATTCGACGGCCAGAACGAGTCCGATCCGCTCATCGAAGATCTCGAAGTCACGCTCGAAGCGTTGCGAGAAGAGCTGCACGTCAGCGCGGAAAACCGCGGCACCGTGGTGGGGCCGTTGACCCTCGTCGACGACGGCGACCGCGTCGACTGCACCAAGCTCGGCAAAGGCGGCTACTCGGTGCCCTCCATCGTCGAGCCGGAATATATTCAGATCAGCAAATGCACCGCGGATTTCATCCTGCTCGTGGAAAAAGGCACCCAATGGAACCGGTTATCGGAGGATAAATTCTGGCGCACGCATAACTGCGTCCTGATCACCGGCAACGGCCAGCCGCCCCGCGGTGTGCGCCGGCTAGTGCGCCGGCTGCACGAGGATTATAAGCTGCCGGTCTACGTTCTAGTCGACAACGACCCCTGGGGCTACTACATCTACTCCGTCATCAAGCAGGGTTCGATCAATCTAGCGTTCGAAAGCGAACGCATGGCGATCCCCAAAGCCAAATTCATCGGCTTCTCTAGCGCCGACCCAGACCGCTACGGCCTGCCGCGCAACGTCGGTATCAAACTAAACGACAAGGACGTCAACCGCGCCAAGGAAATCATGAAGTACACATGGTTTCAGAAAAAAGAATGGCAGAATGAGATTAAAGGCATGCTCGGCAGCGGTTTGAAATACGAGTTGGATGCGTTGGCTAACAAGGATTTTCAGTATTTGACGAAGACGTACCTGCCGCGCAAGTTGAAGGATCAGGATTGGTTGGATTGAACAGATTGTGACCTTGTGTGATTGACAAAACGGTCGCCGACGAAATAAGGCGCAGGCTGCTCGCTTTGCGCTGGATCACGATGGCTTTAGGCGCTGTGCCGATGGAATTCTCCAAGCTGGTGGAAAGACGATCAGAGATGAGGCTTTGCTTAGGGAGATCGACGCGCTGGTTGCGGCGAAAAAAGCCGGCGTTGAAATGGGTCGCGGACCGCGTAGCGAAATCATTAGCGAGTTTATTTCCGTGGAGATGGCTAAGTTTGAAAAGCTCACCGCTACGATGCCCAATCAAAGCACTCCTGTTGAACCGCCAAATGAACTCTTTCGTTCTACCTTGAGCGAGATTTGGCCGGACCGGAAATAGTCAATCGGAATTGACTCGATTTTGGGACTTCTAATTTCTTCTTTTCCTAGCCCCCTGAATCGATCTCAACGCATCCTCCGCGACAATCCGCCCGATGGGACCAGTGGCGTAGCACGCTTGCAAAACTTTGCGGTCTGGGCCGAGGGTGAAATTGGTTGCGTGGATGATGCCGCGGTGTTCTTCCCAGTAGGCGCCGACTCGGTCGGCGTCTACTGGGACTTTGAGGCCGTAGCCGATCGGAAAAGACGCGCCGGTGCGTCCGATCATTTCCTTGGCTTTATCGAGTGGGTCGACGGACAGGGCGATGACGTCGACGTCTTCTTTCTTGAATGCTTCAAGGTGCGCTTGATAGTCGGCAACCTGCCGAACGCAGTAGGGTCACCAGATGCCGCGGTAGTAGATGATGACGGCGTATTCGGCTTTGAGGTCGCCGGGAATGTTTAGCGGGCGGCCGTCGGTTAGGTTAGCCTTGAAACTTGGGAACGGATCGCCGGGTAGAAGTTGTTTTGCCATTGTTACTCTCCTCGGATCCGGAATTGCCTCGCGCAAAGGCGCAAAGGGCGCAAAGTTTTCGGAGGAATTGTTAATCGGTCGTCTGAGATGTTACGTCGTTTCTCGATTGCTTCTGAAGTTTGGTTGCCGACTAAGGGCGGGCTGAGACCCATCCCTACGGTGATTTGGACACGAATATCTTTTCTTTGCGTCCTTTGCGCCTTTGCGCGAGGTCATTCTCATCCTCCCAGTCCAAGCAGTTTCGCGGCGTTGTCGCCCAAGATTTTCTGCTTGTCTTCGTTGGAAATCTTCAACTGTTTCACGGTATCCACTGCGCGCACCAAGGTGATTGGCACCGGCGGGGTGTCGCTGCCGAAGACCACCTGATCGATGCCGACGGTGTCGATAGCGCATTGCACCGCGGGCGGGTGGTAGCAGACCGTGTCGAAGTAGAGCTGCTTCATGTAGCTCGCCGGCGGGCGGGTCATCACGTCTGGGGTCCAGGGGCCGAAGCTGTCGTCCTTTCTCAGCTCGTAGCCAAAGCCGTAGCGGCCCGGCAGCATCGGCAGGGCGCCGCCGACGTGGGCTAGAACCATTTTCAATTTGGGAAATTTCTCGAAACCGCCGGTGAATATGAAGCGCGTGAGCGAGAGCGTGGTATCGAAAGGCCGGCCGAGCATCTCCGGCAGGCGGAAGATTTCCATCTTTTCGTTGCCGATGGTGAACTTGGGGGGATGGACGAAGACGGGCACGTTCAAGTCGCTGACCATCTCGAAAAATGGCGCGGCGCGCGGCGAGTCGAGATATTCGCCGTTGGTGCTCGAGTTGATCATGATGCCTTTGAGTTTGTACTCACGGATCGCTCGTTCGGTTTCCTTCAGGATCGGGCCGTTGTCGTAGGGCACAGAGCAGGCAAGGCCCAATAACCGCTCAGGATGTTTGGCCGTGAGCTCGGCTGCATGCACGTTGAATTCTTGGACGACTTTGAGCGGGTCATAGCCGTCCGGCGAGCGAATCCAGTTGTTGCCGAAGACGGTCACGTCGACGCCGGATTTGTCCTGCTCGTCGAACAAGTGCGGCAGGTCGAACATCCATTTGGGCGACTTGGGGTGGTACCAGCTTTGTGGGACTAGATGAGCATGGCAGTCGATGATCATGAATTAGTTTCCTTTCAAAGCACTTTCTCTTTAAGGGTTCGCCGTCGCCAGCGCCGCAGCGGTATCGTAGAACTCGAAGAACTCGCAGATCTTGCCGTCGCGGAAACGATGGAAGTCGGCCTTCGGTGTTTCGAGCGTCTTGCCGGTCTTCTTATGCCGAAACGAAATTTGACCCAGCGCAACAACCCGGTCCCCCTGGGCGATATATTCGTCGACGCGATAATAGTTCATTTCTCAATCGCTGGTGAGGCCAGCAAAGTAACGCTTCACGTCGTTCTTTGACTGTGCGACCTTGGTGATGTCCAATGGCATTGTGCCTTCCGCCAGCGAGCGAAATTTCACGTCGTCGGTCATTAAGTTCAGCCAGTGATCGACGCTGCCAGCTTTGGACTCATGCCAGAGCCTGTAGGTTTCTTTGAGGATGGCGACGTTTTCAGTCTCTCTGCTCATCTTTTGACCTCGCGCTGTTTGAGTGGCCTAGTCATAGCAAATTCTTTAGCTCGATGGCAGCCATCTGGCAGCGCTTAGTTCGAAGTTAACTTTAGCCCGACAATGCCTGCGATGATCAAGGCGATGCAAAAGAGACGCGGTAATGTTCCTGATTCCGAGAATAGCACGATCCCGAGAATCGCTGTGCCGGCGGCGCCGATGCCGGTCCAGATTGCGTAGCCGGTGCCGACGGGGATCACTTTCAACGCTTGGGCGAGAAAGTAGAAGCTTGCGATCATGCCAAGCACGGTCATGATGCTCCAGCCCAGGTGGCTGAAGCCGTTACTGAGCTTCAAGCCGATCGCCCAAACGATCTCCAGCAATCCCGCGACCACTAAAAACAGCCAAGCCATGCAGGTCTCCGAAAATGTTTCACGATTATTGATTCAGCGAGTTGTCCGCGTCGCGGGGAATGACGTGTGCCAAAACGCCAAGCTTGCTATGCGGCGCTGCGGTGCAAGCGATGTCTTGCTGCTTTGCCGGATTGCCGAGCTGGCGCACGCGCACGCCGGCTTCTCGAATCGGTGGCGTCACATCGCCTTCGCTGTAAGCGAAGATCACATAACGATAGCCGTTATTGTCGAAGGTCACTTCGGTGCGATCGACCTGGGCGCGAAAGTAGTGGGCGTAGCGAAACGCGATTTGGGTGTTGGCGCGCTCGCGGGGGAATTGCAGTTCGACAGCGCCTGGCTTGCCGAAGCGGTATTGCAGGTAACCACGGCGGTTGTTTAGGCTTTGCGAGCCGCAAAGCGATACGAGTTTGGTCGCTTTGGCCACGGGACAGCTGAATAGGACTTGCTCCTCGGCGCGACATAGTGTCGCTGGAGCTGCGGGCGCCTCGCTGGCTAAGGCGATTGCAGGCGCGAGCAAAAAGAAGAAAAGAGCAAGCGTTCTAAGCATCGGTACGTTGATGGTCGTGTCTACGTGTTGAATCTAACATAGCGGCCTTCCTCTTTGGCGTCCTCTTGTGAATAAGTGACCGCATGAATCTGCACGCCCTGTTTGTTCTTGAGGCGAATCGTGCCGCCTTTGTTACCCAGCTGTGCCGACCGTCCGGAAAGCAGCACCAGCCGGGATTTGCCGGGCGGCAGCGACAACGCCGCGATGGTTTCAGCGTTGTCGTTCTTGTCGACGAGACTCCAGCCGCTAAGATCGACGGGCGCGGAAGTGGTGTTGCCGAGGACAATCGATTCTTTTTTGGTGTCGGTGCCGGGCGGATTGACCAGCGCGCGCTCGATGTAGACGGCGGGGTTGGCTATTGGTGGCGGCGCCTGCGGCGGTTCGGTCCCCGGCGCGCTGCCCGGCGGGATGGGTTGCGCGTTTGGCAGCGGGTGGCCGGTGCTATTGTCGGTCGGCAGCCACTGGGTTTGAAAGCGCAGCATCAGCGCGACAAAGCGCGTTGGGAATCTCAATATCAGACCGCCGTCTTGAAAAACACCGTTGTCTTTCGCGAATCGGCCCGGGTGCGGGTTGCCCTGGTTCATGTGAATATCGTGCACCCCTTGCGTTGTATTCATCTCTCCATCGATGGGTCTAGGGCTGAAGGCTTCGCCCGGCTCGGGGAATCTGGCACCGAAGGCGAAAATTTCTCCGTTCTGGGCTTTGAGCTGTTTGAGATAAGCGATCAGCATGTCCTGCAGATCGTCATTCTCTCCCGGACGCGTGGAAGGAACGGCGACACCCGTGGGCCAATCGAAGAGCGGCGCGCGCAGATAGTCGACAGCTGTCGACGCCGAACGGGATGGCGCGGGCAGCAGAGTAAAGCCGCTCGCCACCTGAGGCAAGTTGGCCAGCAACGGGTGGCTCTGGAGCGGGTCGACTCGATGAAAAATCAGAAACGATTGGTCGGCCGAGAGCACGTTGACCGGCACGCGCCAGGCTTTGTTCTGGCCGTCGATGACTTTGATTTGTAGATGCGGTGTGTCGAGATCGTCTTCGCGCTTGAAGATATCGATCTTGCCGCGCAGGACGCCGTACGCTAGTGCCATGTTCCGAGACTCCTGTCTCGTGCAATCAACATCACGGCGATCCTAACACATTGTTTAGTTATCGCTGCAAGAAGATTTGCGACAAAACGACAAAAACCATGCTTGGTAACGGCGGAATCTTCATGTTACAAAGCGTCGCATGATTTGCAGCAAGAAAAACCTCGCGCGATTGGTTCGCGGCGCGATGGGTGAGATTCCGGCCGATGTGATTCTGCGCGGCGGCAAACTCGTCAATGTTTATTCCGGAGAAATCCTCGACGGCATGGAAATCGCGGTCATCGACGAACGGATTTGCTATGTCGGCCCCAGCGCGGAGCATGCGCGTGGCGCGCAGACCGAAGTCGTCGAGGTGAACGGTCGCTACCTTGCGCCCGGTTTCATCGATGGCCACACGCACGTCGGCCATTACGCCCGGCCGTTCGAGAACCTGCAATCGTTCATCGCCTGCGGCACGACGGCACTAGTCGCCTCGTGCGACGAGGCGGCGAGTGTCTTCGGCTACCGCGGCTTGCAGTTTTTTCTCGACGAGGTCGCGGCGCATCCGCTGCGCGTTTACACGCTGGTGTCGATGACCGCGCCGCAGGACCCGTTGTTGTGCAGCACCGCGACGTTTAGCGATGAAGAGATAGCCGCGGCGCTGACCGATCCACGGGTGTTGGGAATGGGGGAGATCGTCTCTTGGCTGCGCTTGTTACAATGCGACGCAGAGATTCTCCGGCGCATCGAGCTGGCAAACGCCAATGGGCAGCTCATCCACGGCCACACCGCGGGGGCGCGCGATCGCAAGCTTTGCGCGGTGGCGGCGACGGGCATCTCGTCGTGCCACGAGCCGATTCAACTGGAGGATGCCATCGAGCGGCTGCGCTTGGGCTACTGGACGATGCTGCGGGAAGGCTCGCTGCGCCAAGACCTCGAAGCGACGCTCAGGCCTTTGCTCGACACCGGCGTGAATTTGAGCCGTTTGATTCTCGTCACCGATAGCATGACGCCCGACGACGTCGCTGAGCGCGGTCACATGGACAACGTCGTGCGCCGGGCGATCGAGTGCGGCTTGTCGCCGCTGCGAGCGATTCAATCGGTCACGCTTCGTCCGGCGACCTATTCCGGTATCGCGCAGGATGTCGGCGGCATCGCGCCCGGGCGCTTTGCCGATATCGTCTTGATCGACGATCTGGAGCGCTGTCATGTCGAGCGGGTCATGGTGGGCGGCAAGTGGGTGGCGGATAAAGGCGTGTCGCAGGTGAAGAATGAGCCCATCTCGGTGCCGCCGGAATTTCTAAATGGACTCAGCGTCGGCGCAAAGGTTTCGCCCGAGACTTTTAAGATCAAATGCCAGACTGCCAATCCGAAAATTCGCGTCATGGAGCTGGTCAACCAGACGATTACAGCGGAGCGGATTGTCGAAGTAGCAGCGCCCGCGGCGCACGTCGAAGCCAATCTCTATGACGATCTTCTCAAGGTGGCGATGTTCGACCGGCACCGCAGCGTCGGCGCGGCTTTCGGTTTTCTAAAAGGCTTGGGCATTAAAGTGGGCGCAGTCGCCACGACCGTAAACCTGGACGAAAACAGTCTGCTGGTCGTCGGCGCCAACGACCAAGACATGGCGCGTTGCGCCAACGTTCTGCTCGATTGCGGCGGCGGTGTGGCGATCGTCGAGGGCGGCCAAGTGTTGGAGCGACTCGACTTGCCGGCGGGCGGGATTTTTTCGCTCCATCGCTGGCAGCAGGTTGCTAAGCGGCTAGCACGGGCTCAACAGGTGCTGCGCGAACAGGGCTCGCCGTTTGACAAGCCGCTGTTCGCGCTTAGTTTTCTTCCCTTTGTGACCTTGCCGGCGTTGCGTATTACCGCGCGCGGTTTAGTCAACGCGAAGGAGCGTAAAATTGTCTCGCTAATCGTGGAATGAGACGAACTTAGGATACGCCTTCTTTCTTGGCGTCCTGGCGCAGCGGCAGCACGCGGCCCTCTTTTTTCATCGAGATGTGGCCTTCGAGAACGGCGCCGTCACCGATCACCAGACTTTGTGCCACGACATCGCCGACGACGGATCCCGGCGGTTGGACTTCCAGCCGTTTTTCGGCCTGCACATCGGCCATCACTTTACCTTGGACAAGAATAGAAGTGGCAGTGATTTTCCCTTTGATGGTAGCCTGCTGTCCCACCGTGATGTTGGCTTGAGCGACAATCTCGCCTTCGACTTCGCCCTCAATGACAGCGGGGCCGTCAAAATGCAGCTTGCCATTGATCTTCGTACCGGGGCCGAGATAAGCGCCTACGTCTGCTGGAATGCCTGCTGGTCTTGTTGCTTCTGCCATAAATCTCCCCTTTCTAAGCGGTGACAATAGCTATAGGCTGAAACTCGGATTTTGTCTACGATTTGCGCCAAGAAATTTACATTGCTTTGCGTCGTGCTGGCGCCCTCTGCTATAAATATTTTTCCACAATAAAATCAGCGCTTTTTGGCGTGGAGGAAACCACCAGATGTTGATTCAGGATTTGCGGGATTTTCTCGACTTGTTGGACGAGCACGAGGAGCTGCAGCGAGTTTCTGCGCAAGTCGATTGGAATCTCGAAATGGGCGCGATCACGCGTCGCTGCTACGACCTCGGCACCGGCGCGGCGCTGTTTGAGAACGTTAAGGGGTACCCCAAAGGCTTTCGTGCCCTCGGCGCGCCGCTGGGCACGAGTCTGCGGCGCGGCCATTCGCTATTCGCGCGCACGGCCCTGGCATTGGGCATGAAGCCGGTGGCTTCGCCCAAGGAGATCATGCAGACCTATCTCGAGCGCAAAGAAAAATTACTCAAGCCGATCGTCGTCAATACCGGGCCGTGCAAAGAAAATATCTTGCGCGGCGACGACGTCGACGTGCTCAAGTTTCCCATCCCGCTGATTCACGGCGGCGACGGCGGCCGCTACATCGGCACGTGGCACACCGTGATCACCAAAGATCCCGACAGCTCATGGGTCAACTGGGGCATGTATCGCTTGATGGTACATGACCGCAACACCTTAGGCTGTCTGTTCCCGGCGCAGCAGCATATCGGCCAGATGTACCAAAAATATGAGGCGATGAATAAGCCGATGCCGGTGGCTGTGGCGATCGGCGGGCAGCCGGTGATTCCGATCGTTAGCTGCGTGATGATTCCGCCCCACGTCAGCGAAGTCGAAGTGGCCGGGGCGCTGCAGGGTGCGCCGATTCCTTTGGTCAAATGCGAGACCGTCGATCTCGAAGTGCCGGCGTCGGCTGAAATTGTTTTGGAAGGCGAGGTGCTGCCGCACGAGCGCATGGTCGAAGGACCCTTCGGCGAATACATGGGCTATGAAGCCGGCAAATCGTCGCCGAAACCGGTCATGAAGATCAACGCCATCACTTATCGCAACGATCCAATCCTACCGTTTTCCAACATGGGCATGCCGGTGCATGAAGGCCAAACCGCCACCGCGCTCATCAAAGGGGCAGAAATCTACGGCGAGCTAAAGAAGTTGGGAATCCCCGTCAGGGGAGTCTACTGCCCGCCACACGCGGTGGGCCATATGGTGGTGGTTTCCACGGAAGTGCCGTTTATCAACTTTGCGCGCCGCGTGGCGCATGCGATTTGGGCAACCAAGCCGGGCTTGTTTGTTTACTACATCGTTGTCGTCGAGCCCGACGTCGATCCCACTGATATGGATCAGGTGCTGCACGCCATGACGACCAAGTGCCACCCGGTGAACGGCATTCACCCTGTGCCGCATATTCCAGGCTTTCCCGTTTTGCTGCCGTTCTTACCGCCGAAGGAGCGCTTAAGCGGCGACGCGGCGGGAGTGATTTTCGATTGTACCTGGCCAAAGGACTGGCCAGAGGAATCCATCCCCGTCAAAGCGAGTTTTGAAAACCTCTGGCCTAAAGAATTGCAAGAAAGAGTTTTGACGAACTGGGAGACCTACGGATTCAAAAAATCATAGCACTCTGACTAGTGGGCTTTCAGCGTGCCGTTTTCTTCTTCTTGTACCCATTCATTGAAGCGGCTTTCGAGAATGCGCCATTGACCGCCGACTTTGAAGGCGGGGATGTCGCGATGCTGGATCATGCGATGCAGCGTGCGCTTTGAGATCTTCAAAATCGTCGCCGCCTCGGCAAGGGTGAGCAATTTAATCGTTTCGATGTTTTCCATTTATAGACCTCCCGCAGCGCCGAGAGTGAGCAACGCCTATGCCAGTGGGCGCTCCCGACACGGCGTGAACAACCGTTGATAAGTTAACGCTCTTCAGTCAAGCCAAGGCATTTTCCAACCTGCAAGACTGCGCAAATTCCGGCAATACCCATGGCGGTGCTGACAAAGTTGGAAAGCCAGTGCGCGCTGCGGCGCACGGCAAAGCTGCCGTTGGAGCACGCGAATCCGCGTTGCGTCAGGCCCGCCGGGTAAATTGCTTGACATATTAAATATTGCACTATAAAGCTTTTTACACTGCCTCAATTTAATCGTTAAATCGAGAACTTGTGAAAATGTTTCGCTGCAAGTTTATTGCGTTGAAAACTGTCGCTTTGATTCTCTTTACGCTTGTGACCGGGGCCCTGCTGCCACAGGCGGCAGCGCAAAATCGGGCGACTCCGGTGCCAGACTGGGACAAGCTCGTCGAAGCGGCGCGCAAAGAAGGTGGAGTCACGATTGCAATTCCTGCCAGCGTCGAGTTGCGCAAGCAGCTCGAAGAAAATTTCAAAAAAAGATTCGGCATCGAAGTCGAAGTGTTCACTTCGCGCGCCAAAGGCCGCGCCGCGGTGATGATCGGCCTCACATACTATTCGTTTCTCCCTTTCATAAAAGCCGGGTTGCCGATCAAACCGCTGCCGACGTTCAGAGAAGGCACCTACGGTACCGGCGGCAGTGGTAGCCGGCGGCGAAGTTTGCGCAGGCACTCTTGCGCTAGTCAGTGATTTCACAGCCACGGAGGAGGCAATCTGCATGGCACGCGAATATTTCACTGATTTTCGCGACTATCTAAGCGCGCTGGAAAAGCTCGGCAAGCTGCATCGCTGGCAGCGCGCGGTCAACAAAGACACGGAATTGATGCCGCTCATGCGGCTGCAATATCGCGGCATCGGCGACGAGCAACGCCAGGCGTTTTTGTATGAAAACGTGACCGACAGCAGGGGCGTGCAGCATGAGCTTCGCGTCGCCACCGGAGTCTACGGGTCGTCGCGGCCGATTGCCGCGTTGGGTTTAGGGTGCGACGAGCCGCTGGAGATCTACGAGAAGTGGCGCAACGCCTTGGCCAAACCGATCGAGCCGCGCAAGGTGCAATCCGCACCGGTGCAGGAACTCGTTTACACCGGCGAGGCGCTGAAAAAATTCGGCGTCACCGGGTTGCCGGCGCCGGTGGAAGAGCCCGGCTTTAGCGGCGGCATCCGCGCCACCGCGCCATTTATCACGGTCGATCCGAAGGACGGCGTGCGCAACGTCGGCATGTACAGCGGCCATTTTCGCAGCGAGCATCATCTGATCGCCGGCATTGCGCCGGTGCACCATGCGATGCTCTATCATCACCGCAGCGCAGCAGCAAAAAAGGAATCGTTGCCGGTGGCGATCGTGCTGGGTTCGCTGCCGGACGTCACTTTCGTTTCGGCAGCCAACTTGCCCTACGGCGTCGATGAGCTGGCCGTCGCCGGCGGCCTTCGCGGCCGGCCAGTGGACGTCGTGCCGTGCAAGACGATCGCCCTCGATGTGCCCGCCGACGCCGAGATTATCATCGAAGGCGAAATCTCCATCGATCGCAAAGAGCGCGGCGAGCCGTTTAGCGACTATCCCGGTTACTTGATGGTTGAGCGCGAACCCCGTGCGGTGATTGACGTGACCGCAATCACCATGCGGCGCAACGCGATCTTTACGGCGATTCTGGTCGGCCTGCCGCCCAGCGAATCCAACGGCATCTCGCGCACCTGCCGGGAGATGATGCTGTACAATTTTCTGCGCTACAGCTGCGCCATGCCGGAAGTGCTCGAAGTCGCCTGTCCTGAAATGGGCGGTGGCTGGAACTGGTGGGTGATTCGGATGAAAAAAAGCCATCCGAGCAAACCCAAACAAGCGCTGCACGCGGCGTCAGGCATGGACCCGACGAGTAAAATGATCATCGTCGTCGACGAGGATATTGACCCCAAAGATCCCGAAATGGTCATGTGGGCGATGAGCTTCGCCATGCAGCCGCATCAAGACGTCGAGATCAGCACCGGCCGCTCGCCGCTGCTCGATCCGTCGGCTCATTCGCTGATGCGCGGGCGTGAGGAAAGAAGTTTTCCAGGAGCGGTCGGCTGTTCCGGTTTGTTGATCGATGCGACCCGCAAAGGGCCGTTTCCGCCGGTGGGCCTGCCGAAGAAATCCTACATGGAGAAGGCGCTGAAGATTTGGCAGGAAGCCGAGATGCCCAAGCTCAATCTGAAGACTCCTTGGTATGGTTATCCGTTGGGTCTCTGGGATGAGGAGGATGATCGACTCGCCGAGAAGGTAACACAGGGGGAGTATTTTCAGCACAAGCAGCCGAAAGGACACTAGCCATGGCGAAGCGCAAAACCAGCTACGAGTTCTGGTTGGCAGAAGAGGGTATCCCGGTCGTCGACGGCTACGGCGTCACCGACGTCAGAGAGTTGACGCTCGGTCCATGGAAACGCACCGGCGGCAAAGGCGCGTACATCGAGCTCAATGGCATGGAAGGCTTCACCGGCATGTACGTCGGCGAGATTCCGCCAGGCGGCGCGCTCCATCCCGAGCATCATCTTTATGAAGAGCTGATCTACATCATTGAAGGCGTCGGCGCGACCGAGATCTGGTCGCCAGGGGATGAGAAGCGCAGGATGCACTTTGAGTGGCAGCAGGGGAGTCTCTTCGCGATTCCGCTCAACACGCGCCATCGCCTGATCAATGGCAGTAAAGAACCGGTGTTTTTTCTCGCGGTCACCAGCGCGCCGCTGATGATCGACCTGCTGCACAATCTGCCGTTCGTCATGGGCAGCGATTACAAGTTTGGCGATCGCTTCGATGCCGAGAGCGATTACTTTGTGCCGAAAAACACTCGCAAAGAGTTGGGCGGCTTCATCAATTGGGAGACCAACTTCATCGCCGACGCCCGCGGCGCGTTGGTCGATCCGTCGGAAGCCAAGGGCTTCGGCGTGAAGATCACTTCCTTCGACATGGGCGGCAGCACTCTCGTGGGCCACATCGCCGAATGGCCGGTGGGGCGCTATCACAAAGCGCATTTTCACCAGGGCGGCGCGATTCTTTTGATCCTGCGCTCCGAGGGCTACACGCTGATGTGGCCGCAGGAAGCAGGCCTGCGGCCCTATCGCAACGGCTTCGCCGATAAAGTCGTGCGCGTCGATTGGCGCGAGGGCAGCGTGTTGAGCCCACCGAGCGGCTGGTTCCATCAACATTTCAACACCGGCAAAGAACAAGCGCGCCAGTTGGCGTTTCGCTATAGCGGCCAGTCGGGAAAATATCTGCTCGGCTGTTGGCGCGCCATCAACAAAGAAGGCGTGCGCACCAGCACCCGCGAGGGCGGTACGTTGATCGAGTACGAGGACGAAGATCCGCAGATTCGGATCGATTTCGAAAACGCCATCAAAAAACTTGGCGTGCCGTCGGAAATGCCGCCGTTTAGCTACGCGGGGTTGTGAGGTGGAGAAATTAACCGCAAAAAGCGCAAAAGGCGCAAAATCGGAATCGGATTTATCTCGCGCAATGGCGCAAAGGACGCAAAGTTCGGAATCTGGAATTGTCTCGCGCGGAGGCGCAGGGGGCGCAGAGATTAGGATCGACTGTAGGGGCGGGTCTGAGACCCGCCCGCTGGACGAACTGATGCACAAACACCACTTTTTTGAGAAGGTCGCGGCCGTTGTCCTTTGGGTTATCTTTGTCCTCCCATTTGTTGCCTCTGGGCAAACGGCCAAGCCCAATTGGCAAGCGGAATGGGACAGGACCATCGAGCTGGCCAAGAAAGAAGGCAGAGTCGTCGTCTCGATGCCGGCCAGCAATGAGCTGCGAGCGGCGATCGAGAAGTCTTTTGAGAAACGCTACGGCATCGACGTCGAGCCGTTGGTGGGCCGGGCTTCTACTCTAGTGCGCAAGATGATCGAGGAGTCGAAGGCCGGCGTCCGTTACACGGATCTGCACATGGGTGGGAGTGAGTCGATCGTTACCGGGATGCTGCCGGAAAACATCCTCGACCCGCTTGAGCCCCACATGGTGCTGCCCGAGGTGAGAGATCCCAAACAGTGGTGGGGCGGCCATATCTGGGTCGATGGCGCGAAGAAATTTATCTATGGCAGCTTGGCCTACCAGACCATCAGTCTGTGGCACAACACGCAGATGATCAAAGCCGAAGAGGCGCGTTCCTTTGATGATCTGCTCGACGAAAAGTTCAAGGGCAAAATCGGCTATCTCGATCCGCGCACGCCCGGCTCCGGCGCCTCCATGTGGTCGTGGCTGCGCGAGATTAAAGGTGAAGAGTGGCTGCGCAAGTTTGCCGGCCAGAAGCTCGCGCTCAGCCGTGACCAACGCGTCCTGGCCGAGATCCTCGCCAAGGGTAAGCTCAGTGTCGCCATCGGCTTGACCTATTACTCCTATGCGCCCTTCGTCAAAGCCGGGCTGCCGGTCGAACCATTGTCAGTGCCTAAAGAAGGCGTCTATGTCAGCGGCGGCAGCGGTCACGTGGTCGCGCTCAAAAACGCGCCCCATCCAAACGCCACCAAACTATTCCTCAACTGGTTTTTGAGCCGTGAAGGCCAGGAAGTCTACACCCGGGCCATGCAGCAAGGGACGCGCCGCCTCGACGTCGACACGAAATCTCTGCGCGACGTGGGTGTGCTGGCGGCCAAGGATTACTTGACGCTGGAACAGTATTACAAGCGCGAGAATCAATCGGAAGACAAGATCACTCGTTTGCGCGAGCCCGCCGCCGCGCTGGCGCGGAAACTCCTCGATAGATAGAGAGAATTCTTTGGGAGAAAAAGATATGGCGACTATCCGCTCGATGGCACAGATGTTTTTCTTGGCCATGGCTTTTGCCGTTGGTTTGCCTTCGCAGAGCGCGGCGCAGTCCAAGGCAGCTGAGTGGGACAAAATCGTCGAAGCGGCAAGAAAAGAAGGCAAAGTAGTCGCTTCGATACCGCCGACGCCGGAGCTGCGCAAGCTCATGGAAATCGCCTTTACGCGCCGCTACGGCATCGCCACGGAATTTGTTCCGGCGCGCGGCGGCGCGGTGGTCCAGCGCATTATCAGCGAAGCCAAGGCGGGCACGAAATATTTCGATCTTCACATCGGCGGTACGGAGTCGGTCGTAACCGGCATGTTGCCGGAAAACATTCTCGACGAGGTCGATCCCTATCTGATTTTGCCGGAAGTGCGCGAACCCAAGCATTGGTGGGGAGGCCATATCTACATCGATAATGCCAAGAAGTACGTCTACAACTTCGTCGCTTATCAGACCGTGAGCCTGTGGAGCGACCCCAATCAATACAAGCCGAGCGAGTTTAAGTCCTTCGACGATTTATTGAATCCTAAATTAGCCGGCAAGATCGGTATCAGCGACCCGCGCACGCCGGGGTCGGGCTCGTCCATGTGGTCGTACATGCACCACATCAAGGGTGAAGAGTGGCTAAAGAAATTTGTCGCGCAAAAGCTGTTCATCACCCGCGACCTGCGCTTGCTGGCGGAGAACTTGGCACGCGGAAAAATCGCCGTCACCTCCGGCATCGGCTATTCGGAGTTCCAGCCGTTCATCAAGGCCAATCTGCCGGTGACGCCGCTGCCGGTGCCGAAAGAGGGGCTTTATATCAGCGGCGGCTACGGTCATCTGACGATTTTAAAAAACAATCCGCATCCCAACGCGACGAAGGTATTTGTCAATTGGCTGCTCAGCCGCGACGGTCAAGAAACCTTTGCCCGCGGCATGGGCGTCGGCAGCCGGCGTCACGAGATCGATACCAAATGGTTGCGCGAGTACGGCGTCATCGCCGCGAAGGATTTTTTGCAGCCGGCGGAGTTTCACAAGTACGAAAATCAATCGGAGGAGAAGATTAACAAGATCCGAGAGCCGGCGGCGGCGTTTGCGCGGAAACTTCTTGGGTGAGCCCGCGCGTTGCGCGGCGCCCTCACCTGAATCCTCTCTCAGAGGGAGAGGAAGCGAGAATCGGCAGCGGTCGCAGTCTTATCGTACCTATCATGAGGTTCCACACATGGCATTTGCAGACCTGCGCGACTGGATTGACGATCTCGACGAGCGGCGCGATTTAAAGCGCATCAGCGCCGAGGTCGACTGGGACGAGGAGATCGGCGCGATCACACGCGAAGTCTCATCCCACGAAGGGCCGGCGCTGCTATTCGAAAACATCAAAGGTCACGAAAATACCTTCTGCCATCGTCTGTTCACCAACGGTACCGGCACGCGCGAGCGGGTTTGCCGCTTTATCGGTGTGCCGGAATCAACCTCCTACCGCGATATGGTGCCGATCTTCAAAGATCGTTTCTCCCGACCGGTGAAGCCGGTCAACGTCGCCAGCGGTCCGATCAAAGAAAATATCTTGCGCGGCAAGGACATCGATCTCGATCAGATGCCGGTGCCGAAATGGAATCCCCTCGACGGCGGCCGCTATATCATGACCTCGGCAACGGTGGTCACGCGCGATCCCGACACCGGGGTGCTCAACGGCGGCACGTATCGCGGCATGATCACCGGTAAGAATACCATCGGTGTGTTGCTGGCGATGACGCAGGGTTGGGGCAAACATTTCAGCAAGTACAAAGCGCGTAATCAGGAGATGCCGGTGGCGGTTGTCATCGGCTGGGATCAGACTCTGTTTCTCGCCGCGTCGACGCCGGTCAATTACCCCGAATACGAGATGGCTGGTTCGCTGCGCGGCGCCCCGGTGGAGTTGGTGCAGTGCGAGTTGAGCGATCTACTCGTGCCTGCCAGCGCTGAGCTGGTGCTCGAAGGTTATGTGTCGCCGGATCCGAAAACCCACACCCTCGAAGGCCCGTTCAGCGAGTATCCGGGTTACTACGGCGGCAGCAAATCGCCCAAACACACGATTCGCGTCGAATCGATCAGCTATCGCAACGATCCGATTTTTCACGGTTGCTTAACCGGGGCGAGCCCAGGTCGGACTAACGAAGGGACGACCTGGACGCCGGCGACATTTTCGGCGATGGCCTGGCACTATCTGGAACAGGCTGGCGTGCCCAATATTACGGGAGTCTGGCGCGGCAAGTGGCCCGAGACCATGCGCGTGCAGATTCGTAAATCTCACCGCGGCCATGCCCAGCAAGTCGCCAACGCGCTGTGGGGTTGCCACCTCGGCAATTATGCCGCTAAGCACGTCATCGTCGTCGATGAAGATATCGACATTCACGACTGGGAAGCCATCGAGTGGGCGCTTTGCTATCGGGTTAACGCGGGGCTTGGCGATGTGTCGTTTTTCGCCGGTACCGGCGGCTCCATGCTCGATCCGAGCGTGCCATTGGAAGATCGCAATTCGGTGAAATATGGCCATGGCTCGTGGACGCGCATGTTGATCGATGCGACGATCAACTGGCAGCTCCAGCCCCAGGAGCAATACGGCGGCAACCGTTATCCGGCCGTCGGCACAGCCATCTCCGACCCCATGACCGAACGTATCAAGCGACGCTGGAAGGAATATGGATTCTAAGTTGCCGTCGATTCAGCCGTCACTCAGAGCGAAGAGCCCCTATGAGCGCTTCGTCAGCGGTGAAGGCGTGCCGGTGGTTACGGACTTTGGTGTTTCTTCGATCCTCGCAGTCAAGATGGCACCCTGGCGCCGCCTGGGTTGTGACGGGGCTTACTTCCTATTCTACGGCTCCGACGGCGTGCTCGGCTTGTGCGCAGGGAAAATTCCGCCCGGTGGCACGACGCTTCCCGAACGCCACCTCTACGAAAAAATGATCTACATGTTTCAAGGGGAGGGCGTCGCCGAGTTTCAACAACGCGATCAGGTGCCGCGCAGTATTCTCTGGCGCGCCGGCAGTTTGTTTTCGCCGCCGCTGAACACGCTGCATCGGCTGATGAATCAGTCGGATCAGCCGGCGTTGTTTCTAGCGGTGACAACCGCGCCGGTGGCGCTCGATCACTATCGCAACGAGCAATTTGTTTTTCACAACGAGTTTTCGTTCAACGAGCGCTTCGATGGCGACCTGGGCTATTTCGAATCGCGCGATGGCCGCTTTCTCGGCTTGAGCCAGCGTGAATGGGTCCACCAGTCCAACTTTATTCCCGACGTGCCGGCGCTGGCGCATCCCGGCGGCAGAAAGCGGCGCGTCAAGATCGCCCGGTTCGAGATGGCGAAGAATAGTTTGATCGGCCAACTGGTCGAGTGGCCGGTGGGACGCTATCGCAAGGCGCACTGCCGCAGCGGCGGCGTGGTGTTGGTGATTCTGCGCTCATCGGGGTATTCGCTCATGTGGCCGAGCCATCTGGGCACCCAGCCCTACAAGAATGGTTTGTCCGACCAAGTGGTGCGATTGGATTGGGCACCCGGCAGTGTTTTTAGCCCGCCGCCCAACTGGTTCCACCAACACTTCAACATCGGCGCGGAGCCGGCGCAGACCCTGGCTTTTTTTTGCGGCAGCGAAGAGTTTCCTCTCAGCCGGCGCAATGACGGCGCCAACGCCGTGGCCAATCCCGGGAGCTTGCATGAGCTTCATGGCGACGATCCATCGATCCGCCGCATGTATGAAGATGAGTTGGCCAAGAACGGTATCTTGCCAAAGCGTCGGACCGCCAACGCGATCGCCGAATAGCGCCAGCAAGCAGTGATTGACGAGTCGCGCCTTCCTCCGTATAACTGCGTAACAACGCAGGTACTTCATGAGTGAAAAATCCCAAGTCTTAGAACCCGCCGGCGTGTTGGAGCGGCCGGCGGTGCTCCGTTCGCGGTTCATTCACATGCCGCCGCCGTTGGTGATCGTGCTGATCGTGGTGGTGGGCTTCTTGGTGCTGACGCCGTTGTTCTTGATGATCCTCAATAGTTTTCAAACCGCCCGCCCCGGGCAGCCGATTATCTGGGGCATCGACGGTTGGATCAAAGCGTTTACCACGCCGGGCATCGTCAAGGCGATGACCAACACCGTGACGCTGGCGGTGACCCGGCAAGCGATTGCGCTCTTGATCGGCGCTTTCTTTGCCTGGCTGGTGGCGCGCACCGATATCCCAATGAAGGGCACGCTGGAGTTTCTTTTCTGGCTCTCGTTTTTCCTCCCGGCGCTGCCGGAAACCATGGGTTGGATTCTCCTGCTCGATCCTAAGTACGGTCTGCTCAATCAGGGCTTGATCAGCACCGGCTTGATCAGCCAGCCGATCTTCAACATCTATTCCTTTTGGGGCATCGTCTGGGCCCACATGGGCGGCTCGGTCAGCGTCAAAGTCATGCTGCTAGCGCCGGCGTTTCGCAATCTCGACGCGGTGCTGGAGGAGGCTTCGAAGATTTCCGGCGCCAGCGGTGCCCACACGTTTTTTCGTATTGTCATTCCGGTCATGATGCCGGCGATTCTGGTGACGACCATCTTAGGACTGATTCGCTCGTTGGAAGCTTTCGAGATCGAGCTTCTGCTCGGCACGCCGATTGGCTTGCAAGTCTACTCGACCAAGATCCATGAGTTAGTGACCTGGGAGCCGCCCCAGTTTGCTCCGGCCATGGCGCTCAGCACGGTGTTTTTAGGCGTGCTGCTGTTGATGGTTGCGCTGCAGCGTAAATACATTGGCAAACGCAGCTACGAAACGATTACCGGCCGTGGTTTTAGCATTCGTCCGACGCCGCTCGGTAAGTGGCGCTGGCCGGCGTTTTTTCTGGTGTTGTTCTTTGCGGTGTTCATTACGCTGGTGCCGACGACGTTGTTGGTCTTGGGCACGTTCATGAAGCTCTTCGGTTTTTTCAATATCGCCGAGCCCTGGACGCTGGATAATTGGCGCGCCACGTTGAGTGATCCCGTGTTGATGCGCTCGCTATGGAATACCTTGGCGATCGGTATCGGCTCCGGTCTTATCGGCGTGTTGTTTTTCTCGGTGATCGCTTACGTGGTGGTGAAAACCCGCTATGCCGGCCGCGGCCTGTTGGATTTTCTTTCCTGGCTGCCTTGGTCGGTGCCGGGCATTCTGCTCGGGGTGGCCTTGCTCTGGACCTTTTTGCAAACCAAAATCTTTCTGCCGATCTATGGCACGATCTACATTCTGATGATCGCCATGGTGATCAAAAGCATGCCCTTTGGCACACAGATGATCAAAAGCGTCCTGATTCAATTGGGCACTGATTTGGAAGAGGCGTCGAAGGTCTGCGGCGCCACCTGGCTGCATACCTTTCGCCGCGTTGTCATGCCGTTAATCACGCCAGCGATGGTGACGGTCGCCTTGGTTGGGTTTATTTCCGCCGCACGGGACATCAGCACGGTGGTTTTGCTGGGCTCTGGTAAGTCGCGCACGTTGTCTTTGTTGATGCTAGACTTCGCCGCCGGCGCGGAATTCGAAAAGGCCACGGTGGTGGCGGTGATCATCGTCGCCCTGGTGGTGGGTGCCGCGCTCATTGCTCGCGCCCTGGGCGGACAAGTAGGCGTGCGCGAATAGCGGGCGTTGTCGCCCAGCCGCTTGCTTGACGCTTCGCAGCGCACTCTGCTAACTTGTTATCTAGCAAAACGCTGGTTCAGCGAGTGCTTCTTGGCAAGTCCGAAACAAGTTATCCGCCTCTCCGGCGCGAATTAAGGAGTATCGCGTCTCCCAGCTTTAGGTGTTTTTCGTTGCCCGTGACGAGGATGCGTCTAAGGATACTAGGACGGTCCTAAAATGGTGGCAAGGTCATGAAGACATTAGCACTCTACGCAGTGGCAGCGATGTTGTACGTTGTCGGTGGGGCGATGATGAAATATTCCCTTGGTTTGACTCGCTGGCAACCGACGCTGGCTTTGATCGGCGCCATCTCGATTGGCGCTTTGATCCAAGCCTGGGCCATGCGCCACGAGGACCTCGGGGCAAGTTACACCGTTGTGCTCGGCTTGGAAGCGGCTCTGGCTTTGGCAGCCGCGTTGTATTTTTTCGATGAACGGCTGACTTTCAAGGCCGCTACGGGAATCGTTTAGTCCTCTCGGGAATTGTTCTGCTGCGCGTGCCCTAGCAGGAATTGGCTTCTCCGCTATTTGATTCTCCAGCCATTGTCGCGATCGTCGTGGTGCGCCACATCGTGGTCGCCCCGGGTATCCGTCAGACGGTCGGTTAAGTCTTTGATCTTGGCCATCTGCAGGTCGGCCTCGGCGCGCAGCAAGGTCTATTTTGAAGACCAGCTGCCAATTTCGCTCTGCAGTCTGGTGTTCTCGGCAGTCAAGGCGGCTGACGAAGCCCCGTTAGTCGAGTGCGCAAGCTGCTCCTGCGCGGCTGCGCATTTGGCTTCAGCTTCGCGCCACTTGGCACGCCATTCGTCTTGCAGGAAACTTGCAGTGGATAGGTGGTCTTTAAGTTAGCAGCTTCTTGCTCAGCTCTGGCCACGCGCTCAACTAGCTCGTCTTGATTTTCAAGCCTGGCCGGTGCGCGCTGCGCCGCCGCCTGCAGCTGTTCAAGCAAGCTCTCTTTTTCACGGGTCAGAGAGCTGATGTGTGACTGAGTTTCATTGGCCTGCGCTTCAAACTGGGCCATGCGGTTTGCCAGGGTTGCCGCTTCGCTCTGCCATTTGCTTTTTTCGTGGTCGCTGTTCGAGGCGTTTTGCAGCCGCGCTTGCAGCGCCTCGATCTCGCTCTGCGCACGAGCCTGTTTAGCCTCGCTTTCGTGCCACTTGTCGCGCCACTCATTTTGCACGGCTTCGGCGCTCCCCATGTCAGCGCGCAGCGCCGCCAACTCCCGCTGGGTGGCGGCCAGGCGCTCTTGCAGGCGCTGGTTTTCTTGCTGAGCGGTGGTCTGCTCGCGGCTCGTCTCGCGCAATCGATCGTATTCACTGGTGACCGCACTTAGGCGAATCCGTGTCTCGTTGGCCTGCGCTTCAAGGTTGGCGCTGCGCGTCGACGACTCGGCGAGTTTTTCCTGCGCCTCGCGCAGGTCGTTCTCCAACGCGGTGCTGCGCCGCGCCGCTTCATCGAGTTTGCCCGTCAAGGCTTCGCGCTCATTGGCTAAGCTCGCAAACTCATTGCGCAGTTTGCTCAGCTGTCCTTCCAAGGCGGCGGTTGCTTCCCGCGATTGGCCTTCAATGGCGCTGATCTTGTTGGACCACGTCTCGTCAGCTTCACGATGTTGTACCGCCAGGGTCTCGTAGTCATGTTTGTAACGGTCGATGTCAGACTGCAGGCCGGTCAGCAGGGACGCCTTGGCCGCGGCAACCTGGTGTTGTGCCTTCAACTGACTGTTTTCATTTTTGAGCGCTTCTAAGCGCGCTTCCCAACCGATCACCATTTCGCTGGCCTTTTCCTCCTTGTTCCAGGCGCGCAAGAGGTACATAAGAAACGCTCCTAGAGCCGCTGCCAGCAACAAGCAAAACCAAATGTGTTGAACTAGATAGAACACGAGAACTCCTTTCTGTTCGCCCCCGTTGTGTTCACCGTGAGATCACGTTGAAATCGATGCGCCGGTTCTTCTTCATCCCTTCGGGAGTAGCGTTGTCGGCGATGGGCTTGTTCGGGCCATGTCCGACGACCACCAAGCGGTCCGCGGGTATGCCCTTTACGATCAAGTAATTTGCAACCTCCTGGGCGCGGTTTTTGCTCAACGCAATGTTGGCCTCCAAAACGCCGATTGGGTCGGTGTGTCCGCTGATCTCAATTTTCACGCTGGGACATTTTCGCGCAACTTCGACCAATCCGTCAAGTAGCGGCAAGCTTGCCGGCTGAATCGCGTACCAACTCGGTTCAAATTGAATCTGCTGGTTGCGCAACGCCGCGTTAAATTCTTCTTGACACTCGGTTGCGGCGGAGGTCGGTGGAGCGGCGGGCGGCGGCACTATAGCAGCGTTGGCGCGTGCCACCTCAAGCAGATTGGTCACGGTATGGACCCCGTAGGTATGGTTAGCAACCAGGTTCGCGTCGCGCTTCGCTCTCTCGCTGGTTACTTGACCGCGCAGGGTAATTTCGCGGCCGTCGGCGCTGATGACAAGATTTCTGATGGGGATTGAAGCGAGCGCGTTTTTAGTGCGCAGCCACAAATCCTCCTGGATGGAATCGCGTCTGGTTTGTGCCGCATAGAGGGCGAGTAAAAAACAGCCGAGCGCCGCAGCACTAAAGGCGAGAAGGTTCTTCATCGGTTTCCTTGGAAAATGTTCAAAAACTTGCGGATCATAACACTTCCGGCTGTCTATCATCTTGGGCGCATGAGTCAAGCCTCCCGTAAAGATTCGCTTATCTTTTGGGGAGTTATCGTGGTCCTGGGGATACGAAATCAGCGTCTCGGACCGAGGCGCCTACCGGGCGGCATCGATGGGCAGCAGGGGGTGTCAGCCAAACTAAAAATCTACTTTAATTCTTCTTGCCATTTATTTGAAATCTTTTCCTTTACCTGCAGGAATCGGCAGGCCGGTGAGCTCGCCACGAATCACGTCTGTCGGCTTGCCGCGCAGGCCGCCGTAGTAGTCTAATCCAGACATGCCGTAGGGCATCGACTGCCCGGCGACGAGAAACAACAGCGGGTCCTGGCCGAAGGTGACGACCACCGGGCAGTTCTTGCCCTTCTCCCAATACTTTTCCCGCATGATGCGCGCGTGGTGTCCGGGCGAAACGTAAAGGCCGAGAGTGTTTTTGTCGTGCACCTGGACGCTATAGATGCCGACGTCGACCCAGCCGCCTGCTTCGGGCTCGCCGGTGATCACGCAATCGGCGGTGCCAATGTAGCGGCCGCCGTCGAGCTCGTGCCAGTGCGGCGCCGGGAACATGAGCATGTCGACGTCGGCGCCGCTTTTGACGTTGTCCAAAATCAGCCCGCTCGACACCACCCGTGGCGGCATCGGCTTGACGCCTTTCAGCAACTCTTTCCAGCGCGCGATCAGCTCGATCGGTTTGGCGTCGGGCGGCATACCGTCGGTCAAACTCGAACGGCTCGGGGTGTTGACCAGATTGGACGCGACGCGAAAGTTCGCCGGGTAGTCAGGAATTTGGTCGAAGAGCACTAGCGGAGAGGGCTCTTTGAAAGCGAACAGCTCGGTCAGCCCACCGATCTCAAGGTTCCAGTGCGCGCCGTGGATATCTTTGACCTGGCCCAATTCACGGGCGGCGTGGATGAATTAGCGTAAATCTTGGAATGGCATTGTGTGTTTAAATCATTCACCACGAAGGTCACGAAGAGCACGAAGGAAAGAGAAGAAATCCTTCTTCCGACCTTCGTATACTTCGTGGCGAGTCATTCTAAAATCAAAAATGTCCCAGCTCTTTGGAGTGATTGTAAATACCATCGTGAAACATCGCGACGCAGTCGGCGTTGGTCAAGCAGCAATATTCCGGCCCCCAGCCTGGGCGGTACCAGGTGTTGCCGTCTCGCAACAGCCGCTCGAAGACTTGCTGCGCCACTTCGCCGTGGGCCATCAGGCCGTCCAAGTGCTCATGCAAGTCGGCTTCTTCATGCACGGCGAAATAATGCAGGTCGGGCTCCTTGACGCCATATTTATTCAATAACGCATTGCGCCAGCGCGCCGCCCAGTGGCCGAACATTTCTTCGTTCAACGAGCGCGCCCACCACTCTATCATGCTGCCTTCGTAAACCAGACCGCGGGCGAATTCCGTGAGCGCGCGGCACTCGGCAAAGACTTGGCAGTTGACCATCTCGTCGCGCGATACACCGAGAAATTCTCCCTGCTCGATCAGCACCTCGATGTGGCCGGGGATTCTCGGGTTGACGAGCTCATCGCTGATCTTGCCGACGTAGGGCGCCAGCAGATCGCGATGGCGCGCAAAGATGCCTTGATGGCGCTGGTAGATGATCAGGTGAAAATTGTTTACTTCCACCGGGTAGCTGTACCAATGGCGCCAAAAGAGCTTAAGCGTCTCCATTGGCAGCTTGCCGGCCTCGAGATCGCGCATGAACGCGCCGCCGAAAATTTTTCCATTCCAGCGCGCGTACATGCGCGACTTGAGCGCGTCGGTGTAAGCCTTTGCCTCGGCGGGCGAAAGCTGCTTGCCAATTTCTAATGGAATGGGTTCCTGATTCATTTGCTAGTCCCAGCGTAGGGTGGGTTGAGCGCTAGCGAGACCCATCGTTTTTCGGCGGTGGGTATCGGCTGGTTGCCTCAACCCACCCTACGATTTCTGAGGAACGTTTGGCCGCTTAGGCTTTGAACCCCGCGTTTGCGAGTCCTTGTTTCAGATCGGCGACGTCCTTTTCTGAGAACGGCGGCGTTGCCCAGCGCGGGAAGCGTTCCACCGGCAGGCCGCGCAGCTTCATCAACTCGCAGAACACGCCGCGGCCATGGCTGCGCAGATATTTGCCGACCACCTGCATGATGCGGGTGAGCAGATCGTGCTGCTGCTGTGCCGTTTTGAGATCGCCGGATTTCAGCGCCTCGTACATCTTAACGCAAATTTCCGGAAACGGAGTCGTCGGCGGGTGGATGGCGCCGCGCACGCCGACCGAGTAGCCGGAGTAGAGCGAGAAGATACCGCCGGGGAATACACCCACCGATTTCGGCAGCTGATAGACGTAGTTGAGCAATTTGTCGAAAGGAATGAATGAAACTTTGATGCCGGCCAGCGGATTGGGCGCGATCTCTTCGATGATTTTGTTGGCCTTCGCCGGCGTGATTTCCACCCAGGTGGTCTCGGTGTTGTCGTAGATGAACATCGGCGTGCCGGGCACTGACTTGGCGATGGCTTTGTAGTGGGCGTACACTTCCCAGTCGTCGTGCGGATAGTAGTAGGGCGGCACCACACCGATGGCGTCGACGCCGAGGCTGGCGGCGTGTTTGGCGAGATCGCAGGACGACAGCGTGTTCGCCGTGCCGATATGCATGACGATGGGGACCCGGCCTTTAACGCGGTTGACGATCTGCTCGGCAACTTTCTTGCGCTCGTCGATTTCCATCACCATGCCTTGGCCATGGGTGCCCAAGGGAAAAAAACCGTGCACGCCCGCATCCAAGTAAAAATCGATGATCGCATCGGTCGCTTTGTGGTCGATGGCACCATCATGTTTGAACGCCACCGGCATTGGCATCAGGATGCCTTCGATTTTTCGATCGCTCGCCATAACTGCTCCTTTCACTCCCACGAGACTTTGTTTGCCAACCCATATCGCATAGCCGCCTAAAAAAAAAGTTCCGGGTTCAAAGTTTCGGGTTGCGGATTTTCGCTCGGTTTTCGTCAGGAAAGATGTTAGACCGTACGGATCACACAGGAGGGGTTTATGGCAGAGACAAAAAATCCGATCGTCAATATGTCCACCAGCAAGGGCAATATCCGTATCGAGCTCGACGCCGCCAACGCGCCGATCACGACGAAAAACTTTGTCGACTACGTCAATGACGGCCACTACGACGGCTTAATTTTTCATCGTGTGATTCCTGGCTTTATGATCCAGGGGGGTGGCATGGACAGCGGTATGAATGAGAAGAAAAACAAAGCGCCGATTAAGAACGAAGCCGGCAATGGTTTGAAAAATGACCTCGGCACCATCGCCATGGCGCGCACCAACGTGGTCGACAGCGCGACGTCGCAGTTTTTCATCAACGTTAAGAACAACGATTTCCTCAATCACAAAAGCCAGTCACCGGCGGAGTTTGGCTATGCGGTCTTTGGCAAAGTGATCGGGGGCATGGAGGTGGTGCACTCCATAGAGAAAGTCCAGACCGGGCGAAAAGGTTATCACGACGACGTGCCGGTGGAAGCGGTGGTGATCAATTCAGCGAAACTTGAAGCGTAGTGTGCGCTGCGCGCGCCGTTCAAGTTTCAACGGGTTTGGAATTAGCCGCAAAAAACGCAAAAGACGCAAAATAGAAATCCGGATGTAGGGGCGCGATTGATCGCGCCCGCGTTATGGCAAGGGCCGCGCGGAAAAAATCCACGCGGCCCGTTTTTCTATTCGGGACGGATTGCAGAAACGGGTTTTCAACGAATCTGAAAGAGTTCCTGCCAAATTTTCTCGTAGCGCGGAAACTCTTTGAGGTCGTCGATGGACGGCATATGGGGCGTTGCTGGCCGGACTTTTTCCAAAGGTGCGACTTTGGGATGGGCCGGGGTCTCCCCGGCTTGAGCGTAGACGCGCTGGCCTTCCTCGCTGACGGCCCAACGGGCACACAGTAGCGCCGCGTTGGGGTTCATTTCGTCCTCCTTATCCACTTTAGACGCTGGGTGCTGCCAATGCCTTCGCAGTGCGAAGGGTCTTTCACTTGTTATTTGGTTCGCCGCCCGGAAAAATAATGCGCTGGAACTTGTTCACCGAGACTGCGCTGTTGAGCTAGCATGAAAGTTTTCCATGCCAGCGCGACAAACTCAATCGCCAGCCCATTGTTTTTGTAGACCGTGATCTGACGATCATCGGTTCGTCCCGGAGCCTTGCCCACGATCACGTCACCGATCTCGCAGACCCATTCCCAGAAAAGCGCGCCGGCATCGATGGCTCCAAAGATGTCGGCGGCGTGGTCCTGTTTGCTCTGTTCGATGGAGCCTAGGCCGACTAGACTCGCGCGCGCGAACGTTCGATTGTCCAATTCGCGCCGCGGAACTTTCCGGTCGCTGTTGACGATGGAGGTGAGGTGGCAGCCGGGCTTGAGCCAGTCGCCGTCGAGGACCGGTACCGAAGCATTGGTGCTGGCGAGCACAAGGTCGGCCTCTTCGACCGCCTGGCGCGCCGATTCGACGGGCGTCATCGATATTCCCAACTGCTTCGACATGCGCTGTGCAAAATCGCTGCGCCGAGATGACGTTGGACTGTAGACCCGCACCTTTTCGATTGGACGCACGGCGCAAACGGCTGCCAACTGGGTTTCGGCTTGATAGCCCGCACCGAGCAATCCGACGGTCTTGGCGTCGGCGCGCGCCAGATAGCGTGCTGCAACGCCGGTCTCGGCGCCGACGCGCATGCGCTGCAGCTCATGATCGTGGAAGATCGCTAGGAGTCCGGCAGTGTTCAAATCGAACAGCATGAAACTGCCAAACGATCGCAGCTCCGGCTTGTGCGCGCCAGTGCCGATCACGTCAGTCGTGACGCGCAGACCCATCACGCCGAGTTTGGGAATCGCGCCCTGAAAATGGCGCATCATGAACAGCGCATCGGGCGGCTGACTGTTGGCGTAGAATTGATGACGCGGGCGATTTTCGGCTTTGTCTTGATGCAGCTCGCGTAACGCCAGCTCAGCAACGTCGATGGCGTCGGTCATGGTCAGGAGTTGTTGGACGTCGTTGTCGGTGAGAAGTAAGGCCATGTTAGCAGACGAGGTTGATGTGAATTTGCAGGAGAGATTCCTCGGTTTTGCCTCGGCATGATATGCGTCAGGAAGTCCAAACACCCTTGGGATCGTACTTACGCACGGCGGCAAGTTCGGCAGCGCTCGGGGGCGTCGTCTCTCGCGCGTCCGGTGCAACTTGCAGCGGCCAACCCGTTTCTTTCTTGATGTCGTCGACGCTCACACCCGGATGGTACGAACTCAACATCATTTCATGGTTCTCGGCATCGAACGAAAACACGCCCATGCTGGAGATCATGCGGCGCGGGCCGCCGCCGGGCAGCCGGTGGCGCGCCCGCCAATCGCCGCCCGCGCCGAAGCCGGGGGACGTGACGTAGCGCACTTTGGGCACGAAGCGGCGTCGCTCGTGGTTCATAATAATGATGCAGCGCTGTGCCATAGTGGCGATGTCGGCGGCGCCGCCGCTGCCGGGCAGCCGCGTGCGCTTGCCGTTGTCTGCGACCCAGTGGGTGTTCAGATTGCCGAAGCGATCGACTTCAGCTCCGCCAATAAAGCCCAGATTTACCCGGCCTGATTGCAAGAGATACATCACATCGTTCAAGGCGCCGCAGGAGAGCGCCTGCGCGACGTTGGGCGGATCGCTCATGGTGAACATTGACTGCAATGCCGGCCGGTCGCGGATGACCCCGTTCTCAAAAACGCCCAACGCATTGGGCGCATGGGTTTCTTTCGCCACCGCGAAACCCAGCAAGGGCAGGCGCATGCCGACAAACACGATGTCGCCGTCGCGGATCTCGCGCGCCGCGGCGGCGACCATTAGTTCTTTGCGAGTGTAGCTCACTTGTTTGTCGTCTAGAGTCTAGCGTTTAGGGTTTGGAGTTCCGGAACGCTAGACCCCAGACGCTAGACGCCAAACGTTTCTACGCTTTATTGAACGCGTCAATTCCAGCCTGCACGATCTGTCGATCCACGGCCGCGGGCGCGCCGCTGAAGCCGACGCCGGCGATGCATTGGCCGTCAACGGTGACGGGTAGGCCGCCTTCGATGCTGACAAACCAGCCGGGGCCAACGGCGAGGGTTTGCGCCAGCACTTGGTGGTCGGGGATTTCGCTGCCGTCGCGCCCGGTCTTGCCAGTGGCTGCGGTGGTGAGCGCGGCGCCGCGCGCCTTGGCGAGCGCGATCATGACGTTATGCGTGCGGCCATTGGTCATGCGCTTAAAGGCCATCAGATGGCCGCCGGCGTCGACGATGCAGATGCTGCCGATCTGTTTAAGCTCCTTGGCCTTTTCGACGGCGGCGTTGACGATGATGTCGCAGCCTTCCTGGGACAGTTTTGCGGTTGCTACGGTTTTCATGGATGCCTCCTGTATAGTTTTTCCGATTAGTAATTGAAGCTCACCGTCGGTGCAAGCAGGTTTCCTTGCGGCCTTAGATGCTCCACGCGCTCTTGGCCGAGCCGTGAGAGAAACGCCGTATGGTCGGCAACGCCGTAGACGAATTTATCCAACCACTGCTCGAAGCCTTCACGGCTGCGCGTCGCCTTGTGATAGTCGAAGTAAAATTCGTCGTCGCGCCGGGCATAGCCTTGGCAGGGCGATGGGTGGGAGCCAAAGGGAACGTGGACGACGCTTGAAACGACAAAGCCGGGAATCGCCGTGCGGTTGGGGTCGGCGAGAATAGTTGCATGATCGACGATCTCTTCGCAGGTGAGAATGACCCGCTTGGCGGCAAAGGCAGCGTCGCGCATGACACCGAAATTGCCCCAGACATGGGCATTGCCCTCGCCGTCGGCCCGCTGCACATGCAGGATCGCCACGTCGGGATGAATCGCGCGGACAGCTAGCAGTTCTTTGCCGGTGAAAGGGCAGGTTACTCGGCTGAACTGTTTGTCGTGAGCGAAGTCACAGCCGCGCACCGACTTCGTTGGCAGGAAGGGCAAGCCCATGGCCGCTGCCTGCAGGCCAAGTCCGATGGTGAAGTTGGAGTGCTCTTCGATCTCGATGGCATGCGGAATGTCCGCTTCGGCAGCGCGCCGGTAGTTGTGGCCTAGCCCGGCGGCGACGTTGCCGACCCAGGACGCGATGATTTTTTTTGCACAGCCGGACCCGATCAATTGGTCGAACTGGATGTCTGAGATGGGACAGATCAGCGTGAGCTCTTTTTTCTTTTGGCGAATAATTTCGTAGCTCGCCGCAAACGGAATCAGCGACTCTAGCGCGCAGCCCATGGTGACTGAGTTGCCGTCCTCGACGTGAGTTGAGATTGCCTCTCGCAAAGATTGAGTCTTGTTCATCGAGCCTCATCTGTACGCACTCCAGGTTGAGAGATCAACTGAGCGATGGATAAGCATGACGCAATGCCAGATTTCGGTGGATAAATTGTCATTGGGTAGCCCGAAATGTAAAGCCAAGCACAGTGCGGCGCAAAAATGCCCGAAGGCGCCCAGTTCCACAGCCAGATCGATCGATGCCACAGCATAGCTAACTAGCTGTTACTGTGAGACAAGTTGAGGTTTCTGAGCGGGGCGACTCAACCATCGAGAAGCTGCGTGAAACGGTACGAGTGTTGCTGTGTCAACTTCCCATAAATTCACGTCGAGGGTATCTTTGGTTAAACTTGTGGCAGTTGTCGTAGCTTTACTTGCAGTTCTCGGTGCTGCGGGCTTTTACGCAACCTCTGGCACGGCCGGGACCGAGGCAAACCGCAGTTCACAATTGTCCGATCCAGCGGCGAAAGAGGACGACGCCTCGATAGTGTCGAATGGCCTGCTCCTAGTGGGCGTCGGCATGATCGCAGCGGGTATGGTCGGCAAGCGCAAGATCGCCGGAAAATAGTCGCTAAAAAGATCCCGCAAAAAGATCGCCCGGAAGTTTCTCTCGGTTCCCTGCTTGTTCTTGGTCAGCGTGTTTTAAGTGCTGCCTGGGCATCTCTCAACAGAGTAAAATCCACCACATCGGCGACCGTAACCCCTTTCGCGGCTCCGCCCTGGCGCGCAATCTCCAACACACTTTCAATGCCTTTCACCGAGGCCGTGCCATCTTTGCTGTAGGCCTTAAACGTTTGGTCGTATCACGGTTCTCCCCCGAGACGAGCGCAAAAAAACCATAAATCAGTTTGCTTTACCAGGCGCGCGTATCGCGCTAATAATCGCTTTTGCATTGAGGAGGCTCTATGTACGGCTGGCGTGCTCGGGTCGGCAACATTTCCCCTACGGCGTGCGCCGAGATATTGCCCTATGAATTTTACCGCGTTGCGCCGGAGGGTGTGACGTTCGTGACAACGAATCTGGTGATTCGCGATGCGCGCGAGTCTAGCCAAGTCGCCGCCTCGTGGGAGCGCTTCGACACCGCATTCGAAGACTTGCTTCAGACCCGCGTCGATCACATCACGCTCAGCGGCGCGCCGCTGGTGTTGGCCAACGGCGTCGAGCGCCACGCGGCGTTGCTCAAAAAATATCGCCAGCGTATCCCGGTGCCGGTGGGCACCAGCCCGCAGTCGTTTGCCGATGCGCTGAAGCACCTCGGCGCGCACAAGGTCGCGGTGGCGACCTCGTTTATTCAGGCACACAACGAATTGGTGCGAGCTTTTCTGAAGTCCGAAGGATTCGACGTCGTGGGCGTCGAGTCCCTTGACACTGGCATGACTTCACTGGAGAAGGCGATGCTCTCGCCGACTCAAGTCTATCGCCATGTGCGCGCGGTCGGGAAGAAATATCCCGGCGCTGACGCTGTCCTGATGACCTCATCGGCGTGGCCGGCGCTGACGATCATCCAGCCGCTGGAGGATGATCTTGGCAAACCGGTGGTGAGCAGCTCCATCGGCCAAATTTGGTGGCCGTTGAAAGAGCTGGGCATCAAGGCGGAGATCAAGGGCTACGGCAAGCTGCTGAGCACGCTCGATTAGTCGGAGAAAAGGGTGTCGCCGCGCGCGTTGATTGCCAAGGATCTGGAGATCGCTTCGCTTTCTGGGTCGGGTCTTGTGCAAGCGGCCTTGCAAGGCGCTGACACTGTCATCGTCTCCGCCGCGATCAACGGTTTTGTCTTCAAGCTCTTCGGTGCACCGGAGATCACCAGTCCGGCGCTGCTCAAGGGCAAAAAACTTGGCGTTAGCCGCGCATCCTTGGCGAGAATGCTGCGCGGCTCTATGGAGATCCGTCGAAGGGCTCCGAAGAGTCTTTTAGCAGATGGCTAGACTAGCGACTCACCGCAACGACAAATATCTCGCTGGAATCCCTTCGGCAAGAAACAGCGGCCCAGCTTCGAACAGCCGAACACCGGCATCGCAGGCCGCCTGCGCATCGATCACCAAAACCGCCGGATTGGGATCAAGGCGGCGGGCGATTGAAGCTGCTTCTTCTGCCGTGCGACTCAAGTGCACATACTGCCTGTCCCGAGGCTTGAGACCATTGCGAAGAATTCCCTGGGCGATGTCCCGCGCCGCGCTGAAAAACAACTGTGCGGGTGGTTCTGCTGTGGGCTCATTCAACTCCAACGGAAACGAGTGCCCGTAGGTGGCGCGCACTCTATCGCCGCGCAGCTCAAAGCGTTTTTTTTCACTGCCATTGATCAGGTCGCGAATCTGCTGCTCGTTGGCGTCGTAGAAGCGTTGCTGGACCAAGTCGACGACCTCCTGCCACGCCGCAAACCCCTGGCGGTCGATTGCCAACGGATAGTCTCTCGGTTTATGGCGCAGCACATAGGTTAGAAAGCGCGACAATCGTTCCGGAGCCAGCACGGGTCACCTCACTGTTCTCGACCAAATTGCAACTATGCTATAGTCGCGACTGTTGCAACAGCAAAACCTCAGATGTGGAGAGGAATGAAATGAACGCATCACCCGATCAATTCGCTGGCGATTCGGCAGACGTCGATTTCGTCCACACCGGTCCCGGTACGCTTGCGGGAAAGTATTGGCGCCGCTCTTGGCACCCGGTCTATGGCACCGACCGACTTAAACCGGGTCGTGCGGTGCCGATTCGATTTTTCAGCGAAGATTTTACGCTCTATCGCGGCGAGTCCGGCATACCGCATGTCGTCGATTTTCGCTGTGCGCATCGCGGCACGCAGCTCTCGGTTGGCTGGGTCGAGGGCGAGGATATTCGCTGTTTCTATCACGGTTGGAAGTACGACTGCTCGGGTCAAGGTGCGCACCAATCTCTACATCATGCCGAACATTCCCTATATCAAGGGCTCGCCGGAGGACGACCGCGAAGACTGGCGCGACGCGTTCGCCTGGCGCGTGCCGAAATCTGGGCACGCGAACTGCGAGCGCTGGCCGAGGGACAGCCGCTCAAAGGGTGGAGGCTTGCCGACTACACGCGCGCCCAGGTGGGGGTGTGAAAGATCTATTCGTTATTGCGCAATGTGTCATCCTGAGCGGAGCGAAGGACTTGCTTCTTCCCGGGTGCACCAGGAAAAAAGCACATTCTTCGTCGCACGGCTCCTCAGAATGACAACAGGGGCGGCTAGCTTGCCGCCGACGCTCTCCGTCCCGCTGACAAAGTAAAATCGTTTCTGCGAATGTAGACGCTCGCCGGCCCAGGTTTTTTGGCGATGTCTTCGACTAGTTTTACCAACGGCTTGCGGGCGTCGAGATATTCTTTTCTCGGCGGTGCGTTTTTCAACGCGTCGACAAACTCGGGCCCGGCGTAGTAGCGCATGATCAGCTCTTCGTCGGAGACGCTCGGACCGCCGTATTGGGCGCGCACTTCTTCCAAGGGCGTGTTGGGCACTTCAAAATTTTCCATTTCTTTGGCGCGCTTGCGGTTCAAAATTTTTGCTTTGATGTCTTTGTCCATGTATTGGGCGCCTTCTTTGCCCCACAGGCCCATGGCGAACTGGATGACTTGGTCGGTGACTTCTTTGTAGCGCTCGCCGGTCATGATGTTGATCGCCGCCTGGCTGCCGACGAATTGGGCGAAGGGCGTGACCATAATCGGATAGCCCAACTCGGCGCGGACTTGGACGATCTCTTCGAGCACGTCCGGCATCTTGTCTTCTTTGCCGAGCATTTTTAACTGATGGCGCAGGTTGGAAATCATGCCGCCCGGCACCTGGTGGCGGTACCAGCCTTGATCGAACTCGCGCGGCGCGCCGATCGGCAATCCGGCCTCGGCGGCGCAGCGGCGAAAGTGCGCTTCCACCGGCGGCAAGACTTTTTCGTTGACGGCGACCTTGTAACCGAGCGCGCGCAGGTTGTTCACCACGTTGAAGACTGACGGTTGCGCCGAGCCGTTGGCCAGCGGCGGAATCGACGTGTGGACGATGCGAATGCCGGCTTTGACGACTTCGAGGACGTTGAACGGCGCCAGGCCATTGTTGCAATGGCAATGAAACTCCACCGGCACGGCGCCGATGTTGTCGAGAATAAGCTTGGCCAAGAACGATGCGCGG
Organism: Deltaproteobacteria bacterium; assembly: GCA_016874755.1. Taxonomy (NCBI): domain Bacteria; kingdom Pseudomonadati; phylum Myxococcota; class Myxococcia; species Deltaproteobacteria bacterium. The sequence goes on from VGTH01000021.1 coordinate 62,941, forward strand.
TCGGGCGTGAGCATGCCGGCGACGTCTTTGAAGCAGAGACGATAGGGTTTCATCGCCGCCGCCTCGCGCACTTTGTGCGCCCAATGCTCGTCGGTATGGCGCGGCGAGATGGTGTAGATCAGATTGACCACGGACGTCATACCCATCTGCTTTAGTTCTTCGACCTCGGGTTTCAACTCACTGTAATCGTTCCACGGATCGGAGAGGCGGGTCTGGTTGATGCCGTAGCCGATGACGAGTTTTAGCAGCAGCCGTGGAATGCACAACGGGCTCAAAATAAAGCCGCCGGTGAGACCGCCGTGGTAGCGCAGCTGGGTATTTTTGATTTCTTTTTGTCCGTAGCGCACCCAATCCCACGGGTTGTCGAGCTGCTCGCGGATGACTTTCTTGAAACGGCCGGAGACGAAAAACTCCATCGCCTCAAAGCCCGCTTGGTCCATGTGCTGCAACACCGGGTGCATCATGCCAGTGGTCATGTTGTGCGCCCACAGGCTGGTGTTGCCGTCGCGCAGGGTGGTGTCGACGATGCGGATTTCTTCCATGAATCGACCCTGAAATCAGAACTTAAAATGGCCTTCTTTGAGCAGTTGATCGATGATGCTGGTGTCAATAAACGCCGCCGGATCGGCCTTGAGGGCGGCTGGCGTCGTGCGGCTGATCGCTTGCAGCGTATTTTTCATGGCCTCGAGTTTCGGTCGCGGATTTTTGTCAGCCCATTTGGCATAGGCGGTGTAGGAGTATTCCGTGTCTTCTTTGCTGGTGCCGAGAAAGTCGACGAGATAGGAGAGGGTTTTCTCCTTTTGCGTGAAATAAAACTTCATCGCGTCAGCCAGAGCTCGCTCCACGCGCACGACCGCTTCACGATTGCCGGCGAGAAAAGATTTCTGCACCCATTCACCGTTTTGCTGCCACTGAATGCCTAGGTCCGGCAGGGCGTAAAGCTTTCGGATGCCCTTGGCTTCGCCAATTTTATCGAAGGGCGGCGGCAGCACCGAAAATTGCACGTCGCCTTTTTCCAACTGACTGATGACGTTGTGCCAATCGGGCCGTCCCATTTGCACAAACTTCACGTCTTTCTCGGGATCGATGCCGAGCTTCGACAAACCGAAGCGCATGGCGACATCGGGCGCGGCGCCGAACGGTCCGCCCACTTGGCCGGTTTTGCCTTTCAAGTCCGCAACTTTGGTGAATTCCTTGCGCGCGACGAGATAGTAGGGAAAGACATTGATCCACGACGCGATGTTGATAAAGGCTGGCGCACCTTCTAACGTTGCGGTGGTGAATGCCGCGCCTGCGCCCATCGTCAGCTGCATGCTGCCGCCGAGTATCGCTTGCACGGCGGCCGTGGTTTGGGTCTCGATGATTTTGACCTCTAGCCCATGTTTGGCGAAGAGATTTTCCTTTTGCGCGATCAGCAGTGGACCTGTGCCGGGATTAATGCCAGTCTGGCCAATTGTTAGTTTAATCGGCTGGGCGCTCGCTGGTTCTATGAATGCGAAGGGAAATACACAAAGCGCCGCTAAAATGAGAGTAAACATAAGCTTGCCTCCTAGTCGGGTCGCTATATTTTCGCCGGATCATAGGGCGGGTCGATTGAGCCTGTCAAGTTAAAGTTCAGCCGATATTTCGCGTCTTAGATCAGGTGGGAATGATTCTCTTTTTTGCATATTCCTTGCTCGCAGTTCTATTCGCGGGTTGCGGGGCCATCGTAAATCAGCCGGCGCTTGAGGTCGTCGAATCGCCGAGCGTTGCCGGCGCGGGTGCGTTGGCGCGATTCTCAGTGACCGTGCACGTGATCCTGCAGGAGCATGAGAACCCCAATCCTGAGGGGCGTGCCAAGCAGGACCTCAACAAAGTGGCTGTCTGCCAAGCCAACGTTGTCGAGTTGGCGAGTCGGATAGCCGCTTCCGGCGTCAAAGCCGTCGTCGTCGAAGGGGTTTACGGCGCGGGAAGTTTGGCCAACCCGGAAGCGATCACCGTTGATGAAATCGCCGACACGGAACGGAGCAAAGCAAAATGGCTGCTAGCCCAACGCAGCGACCTAACGGTCTATGGTTTCGAGCTCAAACCGCTCAATGAGTTTGGTATCGCCGTGATCGGCGAGATGGGCAAGTCGGTGGCGCAGGCCAATGAGATCGCAAAACAGGTGGGTTCTGCGCTGGGGCCGGATGACCACGAGCGTTACGACCGATTTATTCAAGAAGAGTTTACCAGGCTCAATCTCTGGTATGCCGGCGTGATTCCGGAGCGCAGTTTTTTGGCGCTGCAAACCGCGCTCGCTGTCGCGCTCGCCCGCAGCGAAAATGCCGTGCAGCTCGTTATCGGCAAGCAGCACTGGGGTGACTTGGCCTACGCGGCCAATCGGCACCCCGACGTCCGCATACGCCTGGTGCCCTATAGCTGCTACTAAAATCGCTATTTGTTTTTCGGCTCGTGCTTGATGATCGGCCGCTGTTTGCCTCCGTTCAGTGCTCGTAAGAATATGTCTCGGCGCAGTCTAGCTTCACCAGGTTGCAAAAGAAATCGCGCACCGCCGGTTCGTACATGAAGCGGGTGTAATCATAGTAGGGCCCGTAGCTCGCCCAAATCTCTTTGTCTGGCTCGATATCTTTGATGGCGACGAAAATAAAATATGGGTAGTCGCAGAGCTGGCGGATGGCGGCGTTCTGAAAGCCGGTGTCGCGGCCGTTGACCTTGCTCGGTGCGAAATTGATGCGCCTGACGTTGCCACCGAACTCTTTGCTGTCGAGGTATCTGTAAGGCGCGGTTTCTTCCCAAGCGCATTCGGGAATCGACGCGATGTAATGATTGCCCGCCGGGTAATCTTCCGCCGTGCGCAGCCGCCCGCCCAGATGGCCGATGACTTCGCCTTCTTTGATCTTGACCTTGGCAAACAGGCCGTTGCCGGCACCAGGAATGAGCGACGGTTTGACTTCGGTGCGCTTGTCTAGATCCGTGTCGATCTTGAGAATGGGCACGAGTTTCACCGGTTCGTCGTTGGCGCGCGATATATAAAAACTAGAGAACAATAAAGCGGTTATCGCTAGACCGTAGATCGTGAAATGTTTCATCGAGATTCGATTTGGCGCTCGCAGTTGGCGATCAGTTATTTTCACCCGGAACCATGAGCGCGCGTGCTTGTCAATCCATTGTGTCGATCACACCAACTTGAAGAGCTTTTTAGTATTGAGCGCGAGAATGTTGGCCTTGTCCTGCTCGCTGATTTTCGCTTCGTTGATATCCGCCAGCGTGTGGCAGTGTTCATAGCTGGCAGGGTGGGAATAAAAAAGACTGCCAAAAAGCAGCCGGTGCGAACCGACCGCTTCGACGAAGTTCTTGATATAGCCGGCGCCTTTACAATGGGCGGTGTCGAATAGAATGTTCTTGGTGCGCTTGGCAATGTCGAGCGCCAGTTGGCTGTTGGTGTTGGTCGTGAGCGCGTCGAGTGAAACAAAGGTCAGCTCGGGAAATTCGACCGCCAATCGCTCCAGCCGCCAAACCGCTTCGAGATTGGACTCGGCATTGGTATGAATCAGCGGCACCAGGCCCAACTCGCTGACTTTTTTGAGCAGCGGCCGCATCAAGGCATGATCGACGGCGAGTCCTTGGAAACGGTGATGCCAAACGACGCCCTGGAGCTTGAGCGCGTGTTTGATCCGTTCCAGCTCGCCGAGCGAGCGTGCGCCATGCAGCGGCTCGACGATGCCGCAGGCGACGGGAAAACGCTTGGGATCGCGTTCTTGATAGGCGGCCACGACGTCGTTCGAGCGCATGGTGTCTTTGATGCCGTCGGCCTGTATGTAGCCGGTGGCGGCCAAAATCGCCGACTGAGTGACGCCGTTGGCGTCCATGATGCGCACACGGCTGGCGTAATCTTTCTCTTGCCAGCCTTCGTTTCCTGGGCCCTCTTGCAAGCTGCCGCCGCTGAGCGAACCCAAATGGTGGTGAATGTCGAAGACTTCCATCGTACTCTCCGTTTAAATGCTAGCGTGAAATAGAAGAATTCATTAGACCCGATGGGCGCCCAAACGCAAGGGAATCCGGTTGACAGCCGCGCGCGGTTCGGCGCAAATAGGGAGCACAAAAGGAGGTTCCCATGGGACAGCTAAAAATCGAAGGCGTGACGCACTGGTCGATTCCGGTCAACAATCTCGAAGAGTCGGAAAAATTCTACGGCGACCTGCTCGGCTTGAAGCACCTCGGCCGGCTCGGTGACTCCGGCATGTCGTGCTTCAATGTGGGCGATCATAATATTCTCCTGTGCACGCGCGCTCCGAAGGTCGACCGGAATTTTGTCGAGGAGCGCAACGTGCATCATTCGTTCACCGTGGGACCGGAAACATTGGAAACGGCCTGCAAGGTTTTCAAAGCACAGAAAGTAAAGATCGAAGAACTTTATTATCGCAAGGGCGGCTACTTCCCGGGCCGCGAGCTCTACTTCTTTGACCCAAGCGGCAATCGGCTCGAGCTGCGCGACCCGACTTGGAAAGCCGGCATGCCTGAGCCGTCGTTCGAGGAAGTTGCCGGTAAGTAGCCGGGTAAGTTTGGAATTCTTCACTGGCGCGCCGTCAGTCTCACGCACTCGTTGATGCGAGACTGTGTCGCAATTCATAGATGAGCCGAAGGCGAAGAATCTGCTTCGTACAACTGTACAGAAAAGCAGATCCTTCGCTTCCGCTCAGGATGACAAAACGGCTGGTTTCTCGGTTGCGACAGAGTCCCGGCGCTGGTGAGACTGACGCACACTCAGCCCGCGGTTTGCAAGACTCGCCGATATTCGTTATCCCAAACAAGTTGTGCGCAATCGGAGAACCTTTGGCTGGCCCATCGACTAACGCAGACAACTCAAGAGCCGCTTCGAGCCGTTCCCCTGAGCCCGATAAAAAAGTCGCTTTTGCCGCGCTGCAGCACCGCGACTATCGCTGGTTTCTTGGCGCCACCATGCTCGCCATGATGGCGGACAACATCGAGCATGTGATCAGCTATTGGGTGTTGTTTCAGAAGTTTCAGTCGCCGGTGCTGGCCGGTTTTGCCGTCATCAGCCATTGGACGCCGTTTCTCTTACTCTCGGTTTATTTCGGTGCGCTGGCCGACCGCTACGATTGCCGCAAGCTGATTCAGATCGCCCAGGTCATGTACATGGTCGTGTCGGCCACCTGGGCGATATTGTTTTTAACCGACACGATTCAAGTTTGGCACGCTTGTGTGCTTTTGGTGATCCACGGCATCGCCGGGGTGTTTTGGACGCCGGCGGAGATTCTTCTGATCCACGATATTGTCGGGCCGAAAGATTTGCCGAGCGCGGTGCGGCTCAATGCCACGGCGCGCCAGCTCGGGATTCTTTTCGGCCCGGCGGTGGGCGGTGGCTTGATGTTGTGGTTCGGTGCGCCGACGGGGCTGTTCGTCAACGTGCTTATCTATGTGCCGTTTACGATTTGGCTGATGCTGGTGCCCTACACCGGCCACCTGCGTGATGGCGCGCCGGCGCGGCGCGGCATGCGCTGGCGCGAAGCGTTCATGATCATGCGCGACGTGATGGAGCATCGTTCGATCGCCACGATGATCTTTCTCGGCGGCGCCGCGTCGCTGTTCGTCGGCAACGCCTTTCAAGCGGCGATGCCGGAGTTCGCTCACGATCTCGGCACCGAGAAAGCTGACTTCGCTTACAGCGCTTTGTTAGCAGCCAATGCCGCCGGTTCGGTCTTTGGCGGTTTCGTGCTCGACGGCAAACAGTGGATTCCGCCGACGGTGAAGGCGGCGATCGCCTGCGCGATTCTCTGGTGCGTGGTCATGACCGGCTTTGCCTTTTCGACGAGCTATCCGCTGTCGCTGATTCTATTATTCGGCGCCGGCGCGCTGAACTTGGCGTTCTATTCGATTGCCCAAACCATCGTGCAATTGGAATCGCCAGTGGCGCTGCGCGGCCGTTTGATCGGGTTGTTTTCCATGTCGGCCTTCGGTCTGCGCGCCTTCAGCGGCGTAACCGTCGGCGTTATCGGCGGCCTGATCGGCATTCACTGGTCGCTGGCGCTGAGCTCACTGATTCTCCTCGCAGTCACCATCGCGTTGTTCGCTTTCGCGCACCAGAGCCGCGCGGTCACCGAAGCGAGTTAACAGAATCTTTCTCCTTCTTTGGTCTGGTTGCGAGCCTGGCGGTTATCCGTTACTTTCCAAAGCTAATCTTCTATTCTAATCGGAGCATTCCTTGGCATCTGCGAGTGACCATCAGCCGAATGTCGCGCCACCGTCGGCAGAGAAAAAGTTAGCTTTCGCCGCGCTGCGCCACAAAGATTTTCGCAGCTACTTCTGGACCACCGCGCTGGCCATGATGGCTGACAACATCGAGCATGTGATCAGCTACTGGCTGTTGTATCAAAAGTTTCACTCGCCGACGCTGGCCGGCTTTGCGGTGTTGAGCCATTGGACACCATTTTTGCTTTTCGCGGTTTACTTTGGCGCCATGGCGGACCGCTATGATTGCCGCAAAGTCATTCAAGTGGCGCAGATCATGTACATGGGCGTGTCGGCGTTGTGGGCGTTTTTGTTTTGGACCGACACGATTCAAGTCTGGCACGCCTGCGTGTTGCTGGTGATTCACGGCATGGCGGGGGTGCTCTGGGGACCCGGCAGTCAGTTGTTAATTCACGATATCGTTGGCCGGGAGCAGTTGCAGAGCGCAATTCGTCTAAATTCCACGAGCCGCCAGTTGGGAATTCTTTTCGGCCCTGCGGTGGGCGGCGGCATGATGCTCTTGTTCAGTCCATCGGTGGGACTGGTGGTCAACACATTGATCTACTTGCCGCTGACGCTGTGGCTGCTGCGCGTGCCCTACACCGGCCACAGCCGCGAGGGCGCGGCGCCGGCGCGGCGCGCCATGAGTTGGACCGACGCTTTCAAAGTCATCCGGGAAATTTCCGATAACCGCCCCGTGACTACAATGGTCATACTGGGCGGCTGCGTGTCGTTTTTCGTCGGCACGGCGTTCCAAGCAACCATGCCGGAGTTTGCCCACGACCTGGGTACTGAGAAAGCCGACTTCGCCTACAGCGCACTGCTCGGTGCCAACGCCGCCGGCGCGGTGGTCGGCGGCTTTCTCCTGGAGGGGCGCTCCTGGCTGCCGCCCAGCGTGAAGACCGCGATCATCAGCGCGATCCTCTGGTGCGTCACCATCGCGGCGTTTGCGCTGTCTTACAATTATTACCTCTCGCTCGGCCTGTTGTTTCTCGCCGGTGTATTGAACCTGGCGTTTTCGTCGATGGCGCAGACCATCGTGCAGCTCATGTCGCCGCCGCAGCTGCGTGGCCGGCTGATCGGTTTGTACTCGATGACCAGCATGGGCTTTAAAGCTTTTAGCGGCGTCACGGTGGGCGTGGTCGGCGGCTTGATCGGCGTGCACTGGTCGCTGGCCTTGAGCGCGATGGTTTTGCTGGCGATCACGGTGGCGCTCTTCGCTTTTTCGATTCCCGGACAACCGGCGGAGAAAGTGGTTCAAGGCTGAAGCCGCATGGCTGCAAAACCGCAACCAAAAACCCAGGAGCCCGCGGCGGCGCCGGCCAAGCCACGCGCCTTCGCCGCGCTGCATCACGCCGATTATCGGAAATATTTCTTTGTCCTGATGTTGGCGCAGATGGGCGACAACATCGAGCATGTGATCAGCTACTGGTTGCTCTATCAGAAATTTCACTCGCCGGTGCTGGCCGGTTTCGCGGTCATCAGCCACTGGACGCCATTTTTATTTTTCGCGGTTTACTTTGGCGCGCTGGCCGATCGCCACGACTGCCGACGCGTGATTCAGAGCGCGCAGGCGATCTACGCCGTGGTGTCGCTGCTTTGGGCGGTCTTTTTTCTCACCGACACGATTGAAGTCTGGCATGCCTGCGTGCTTTTGGTCGTGCACGGCATGGCCGGAGTTCTTGGCCAACCGGCCAGCCAGTTGATCATTCACGACATTGTCGGGCGCGAGCATTTGCAAAGCGCCGTGCGTTTGAACTCCACCGGACGCAATATCGCAATTCTTTTTGGCCCCGGCGTCGGTGGTACGACAATGCTCCTGTTCGGCGGTCCCGCGGGATTGTTCATCAACGCGCTGATGTACGTGCCGGCGATCATCTACATGATGATGATCCCCTACACTGGCCATGGCCGCGATGAAGCGGGGAGTGTGCGGCCGGGCCGAGCCGGCTTGGGCGGCGCCATCAAATTGCTGCGCGAAAGCGCGTCCAATCCGACTATCCTGTCAATGATCTTGCTGGGTGGCTCGACGTCGCTGTTGGTGGGCAACGCTTTCCAAGCGCAGATGCCGGATTTCGCCCACGACTTCGGTCATGACAAGCACGATTGGGCTTATAGTATTTTACTCGGCGCCAACGCTGCCGGCGCCGCAGTGGGTGGATTGCTCTTGGAAGGCACCGGTTGGCTCAAAGCCAACGCGCGCAACGCGGCGATCTGCTCGATTCTCTGGTGTGTCGCGATCATTGGCTTCGCAGTCTCAACAGTCCTGTCCTTTGCAATTGCGCTGTTGTTTTTCGCCGGCTTCCTCAATCTGGCATTTTTATCGATGGCGCAAACTTTGGTGCAATTACAGGCGCCGCCCAATCTGCGTGGCCGTTTAATCGGCTTGTTCAACACGTCGAACAACGGTCTGCGCGCCTTCAGCGGCGTCACCGTCGGTGTCGTCGGCGGCCTGATCGGCATTCACTGGTCGCTGGCACTCAGCTCGATGGTGTTGCTCGCCGTGACGATTGGGTTATTCGCGTTTGTGATTCCGGGGCGAGGGGCGGAGAAGAGTTAATGAATTCGGCTTCGGCTGTTTAACCGCAGTGCAAAAAACGTAAAGCCAAAATAAAAAGGGCGGGTTTGAACCCCGCCCGAAATTCGCCAGAGATAAATCGGTCTCTATTAGCTACGCCGCCCGTTCCGTTTTCGCTGCTTTGAATTGGTTTTTCTTCAAGGCTTCGTAGCTTGCCAGTAACTGCTTCTTTTCCGCTTCGCTGATGCCCAATTGTGGGCGGCGCACTTTGGCGGTTTTGATCAGGCCTTCGTGCTGCAGAACGACTTTGATACGGGCGACGGCTTCGACGATCGGTTCGCTGAAGACCAATTCCTTCACCGCTTCCAATTCTTTTTGAATGCGCGCGGCTTCTTCGTGCTGGCCGGCGCGGCCGGCGAAGTCCATGGCGCCCCAGCGCTCGGTGGCGACGTTGGCGACGCCGATAAGCGCGCCGTGGGCGCCGAGCTGGTAGCTCTCGGCGACGAACCGGTCGTTGCCGGTAAGGACGCGCATCTCGGCGCGGTCGTGTTCGAGGGCTTTGAGGGTGTCAGTGAAAAGTTTGATGTCGAAGGACGCTTCCTTGAAGGCGACGACGTTCTCGAGGCGGGCGATGCGGCAGATGGTCTCGGGGTCGTAGTAATAGCTCTTGACCGGTATTTGAAACAGCACCACCGGCAGTTTGGTCTCACTAGCGAGGTCTTCGAAGTAGCGAACTTTCAGGTTGTTGTCGACTTTTCCCCAGGAGAATAAGAGGGGCGGGAAGATCATCACGCCGTCGATAGCGAGGCTTTCCAAATCGCGCATGAGGCCGACGGTTTCGTCGGTGGATTGCGGCGCGATGGTGGCGATATGGGTTTTGCCGGCATCGCGGGCGATTTTGCCGCAGATTTCGTAGACCTGCCGCTTCTCCGCCAGGCTCAGCACCGGGCTTTCACCGATGCGCGCGCAGGAGACCAGACCGGCGACGCCGGGCAGCGCGGCGAAATATTTCGTCAGGCGTTCGAGGCTCGCCAAGTCCAACGAGCCGTCGTCGTGAAACGGCGTGACGTATGGAATATAAAGGCCGCTGAACCGATCGTGAATGGCTGCCATGTTGATCTCCTGGCTTGGAATTCTTGCTGCTCACGAGTAGAACAGACTTCGATGGCCCGTTCAAGTTCGAGGAGAGTCTCCATGGCCGCAGCAGTTTCTTGCCAAGAATTGTCGGCGCTGATGCCGTCGCCTGATCTCTATGCGGTTTTCGACGTGCGCGAGCGCGGCGAGTCCAACCAGGAACAAATCCCCGGCGCGACATCCTTACCGCGCAGCCAGATCGAATTCCGCATCGCCGAGCTGGTGCCGGACCGGAATATTCCAATTGTGCTTTACGACGAGGATGGCGAGCGCGCGCCGCGGGCGCGGTGCACTCTGGTGGAGCTTGGCCACAATTATGTCTCGCTGCTCGCGGGCGGTCTTCCGGCCTGGAAAGCGCAGGGGTATGGGACTGTCAGCGGCGTCAACGTGCCGAGCAAAGCCTTTGGCGAAAAAGTGCATCACGAACGGCAGGTGGCGGACATGACTCCCGAGCAACTGAAGGCGTTGCAGGATCGCGGCGAAGAGTTGGTGATTCTCGATGTGCGGACGCCCGAGGAATATGGCCGCTTTTGCATTCCCGGCGGCCAGAGTGTGCCTGGCGGCGAACTGATTCTTTGGGCTGACGAGTTGCGTCGCAGGCCGACAGTGATAGTCAACTGCGCCGGCCGCACCCGCAGCATCATCGCCGCTGCGGCACTGCGACGTTTAGGTTTAACGAATGTGCGCGCGCTGCGCAACGGCACCATGGGTTGGGTGTTGGCGGGGCTTGAATTGGAACAAAAGCCCGGCCGCGGCGGGCCGCAGGCGCCGGCAGAGAGTCGGGAGAGCGCCGTCGCGGCGGCGCAACGAATCGCTGAAGAAGAAAAACTATCTTTCCTAACCGTGGAGGAATGTCAGAAACTTGGAAACAACGAGCGCTACCTGATCGACGTGCGCTCGGAAAAAGAATTTGCCGAAGGCCATATCGATGGATCGATCAATGTTCCGGGCGGGCAGGCAGTGCAGCGCTCCGACGATTTCGTTGCCGTGCGCAACGCGAAGATTGTTTTCGTCAGCAGCGACGGCACTCGGGCGACCATGGCGGCCTATTGGTACCGCGAGATGGGTTTTCCGCAGGTTTTCATTCTGAGCGGAGGAAGCAAAGCCTGGCAAGCCAGCGGGGACAAGTTGCTCAGCGGGACGCCTGAATCTAAGCCGCTTGGTCTTGACGCTGTACTGCGGGAAACGAAAATGATCGATGCCGCCGATTTGGCTGAGCGAGCGAAGGGCGAAAGGCCTTTGATTCTCGATGTCGGCACAAGCCTCGATTATGAGTCAGGCCACCTACCGGGTGCGAAATGGATCTCGCGGGGTTGGCTCGACATCAAACTTCCTGGGTTATTTCCGGACAGGGCGAAGCCGATCATCGTTACCTGCAGCGATGGCCGCCAATCGGCTTTCGCGGCGCGAGCCCTGGTGGAAATAGGCTGGCAGAATGTTGCCGTGCTGCGCGGTGGCATTCGTGCATGGCAGGAGAGGGGACACGCGATCGAAACTGGGCTGACAGATGCACTGATTGAGCCCAACGATGTCGTGTTGTCGCCGTCGATCCGCGGCACCAAAGAGGATATGCAGAACTATCTAAATTGGGAGTTAAAGTTGAAACTATGATTAGGAGAACGGGCTAACCGGCGTGCTTGCGAATAAAGGCCGTCATTATCTCCATCGCTCGCATGGTTTCCGGCTTATCCGGAGAGGGCACCATCCGGTGCTCGGGTAGGCCGCTGAACATCTGTACGTCCATAGTGCCGCCGCGTCTGCGGTAGGAGGCAACAAACTTCTCTTCCATCTCCAAAGGATGATTCTTGTCGTTCTCTTTGAGTAATAGCAGAATCGGCGGCATCTCGATCTTTTCACCGCTATCACAGATGGTCTGTGGACTGCCTTCGCTCATCGCCTCTTCAGTGCGCCAGTAATCGTAGTGCGCCTTGATATGTTCTTGGTTGTTGATGCGCTTCGCGTAAAGAAACCGATAATGCGGACAGATGACTGGCCAGCCGGCGATCACGTACGCGAGGCTTGCATCCACTTGAGGAGACTTCGCCAGCGGCGATGACGCGTAGGCGGCGTGGCGCGGTCTCATCGCGCTCAGGACGACTTGATGGCCGCCGCTAGAATTCCCGAAGGCGCCGACTTTTGTCGAGATCTGGTATTCGGCTGCATGGGCTTTTAGCCAGCGCGTTGCGAGATTGATGTCACAGACGGATGCCGGATAGCCGGCTTCGGGTGGTTGGCGGAACTCTACCGCAGCGACGAGAATCCCTTGCGCCGCCAGGGCATGATCGATGCCGGCGTTGTTGGTGCGATCGCCATTGTGCCAGGCGCCGCCGTGCACGTCGATGATCGCTGGAAACGGCCCATCGCCTTTAGGCTGATAGATGCGCAGCGGCCAGGACTTGCCGCCGATGGATTGATACTCGACATCACGGACTTCGACTTCGTATTTGGCCGGGTGTGTCATAAGCCATACTCCGTCGTTGGAGAGTCTTTGGGCGTTCTATCTCGTTCAGCAGTTATCGTATTTCGCGCTGGCGAAATATTTCACCGATTTGGACGCGACATCGAACTGGAGCCGCTGATAGTTCGCCAAATCGATACCGTAGACATGGACCTCGACGGTGTTTTTCTGGGTGACGTTGAGCATCTCGTGGATGTCATCTTCCGGTGCCAATAGAGTCGAGACCATGCCGGTCTGGTTTTGATTCACACCGGTCACTTGCAGCTCGGCATAGCCGTCTTTCTTGCCGTCGTCCTGGCGTTTAAAGCGGGTTTCCTGCAGCTCGTTCTCGACCACCCCCACGAGTCCCCAAGTGTCATGGTTGTGCGCTTTGGCGCCGTCGCCGGGGCCCCAGACGACGGTCGTCACGTTGAACTTCGGCGCCCGGTGCAGCATGTAGCGGCCGTAGGTTTTGCCGCCATGCTGCTTGTACTGCGGCTCGACGCAATTGGGATTTTTGACGAGCTCGGCAAGCAGCGGTTTGGCGACCTCGACGATTTTTCCCGGCTCTGGGTAACGGCTAGTAATGCTATCTAAGTCTCGAATAAATTGCCGGAGATTGTATCTGTTGAGCATGGTGAGGATCAACGCAAAAGAGATTTTTACCGCGAAGACACGAAGATCACGAAGGGAAAAAGAAGATATATTCTTTATCCGAAACTTCGTGATCTTCGCGTCTTCGTGGTGAGTCCTTCTTACGCTGCTTTCTTTAGGCGCGGCAGCTTGGCGGCATCGATGTCGTAGAGCCGGCAAACGTTGTCGCAGACGACTTTGCGCTGGGTTTCTGCCGGTAGATGACCCAAGTCGCGCTCGATGATCTTGATCGAGTTGGGCCAGGTGGAATTCGGATGGGGAAAATCATTGGACCACATGATGTTGTCTTGGCCCCAGAACTTTAAGTTTTCGCCACAGACGTGGTCGTTAAAAAAGCAGGCGTAGATTTGATCCTTGATGAAAGCGCTGGGGTTTTTCGAGAAAGCCGGCGGATTCTCTTTCTTGAAACGATTGTAATAATAGTCCCACTGCTGAAACATCCACGGCATCCAGCCGGATTCGTTTTCCACCGAAACGATTTTTAGCTTAGGGTGGCGCTCCAGCACGCCGGAGAAGACCAGGTCGAACAAGCCGTTGGCGATGTCCATCAATTTCAGATTGACGCTGCCACGATAACGCTCGATGCCCTTGCGGTTCTTGTCTTTGTTGTAGCTGTGGCCGGTCAAGATATGCAGGCTCAGCGGCGCATCCAAATCTTCACAGGCGGACCAGAATTTTTCGTAATGATTGGAAGTGAACGGCAGATCTTTGTGGGGTGCTTGCCAAATGATCGCGCCTTTCAAACCTTTTTTGCGGCAGCGGTCGAGCTCCTTGACGCCATTGTCGATGTTGTAGACCGCGATGGAGGGAATGCCGATGAGCCGCGTCGGGTCCGTGCTGCAATAGTCAATCAGCCAATCGTTGTACGCGCGAAAGCATTCTTCCTGCAGACCGGCGTCGTCAAGGCCGAAAAGATCCAAACCCAAGGTTGGATAGAGCACCTCGGCGCTGAGCCCGTCGGCTTCCATTTCTTTCATACGCGCCTTGGCGTCCCAGCCGCCGGCGTGCTGCTGGAAGCCTTCGCCGACTTGGTGCGGCGGAAATTCCGGTGCTGTGTCGCGATATTTCGCCGACACGCCCTTCTTCCAAAGGTCCACCGGTTCCATCACGTGAGAGTCCGAGGAAATAATCAAATCGCTTGCTATGGCCATGGTTCAGTCCTCCTTATGGGATCGCGGCAATATTAAGCGCACATTAATGGATGGGCGGCTGCGCTGTCAATTGCCGGCAAAGGCAACTGACAATAGTGCGGAGGCGTGAGTCGGAGGGTGTGACAAGTTAGGCTTTGCGCCAGAGTGAGGCGAGCCAGGGTTGTTGCTCTCGTGGCAGGCCATCGGGGCGATAGTAATGACGAATTTCCTGGAAGCCCGCTTCGATGACCAGCTCGCGCCAGCGCGGCCAGTCGTGGTAGCTGCCGTAGCGCTCGCCGTTCCAACCTTCTTGGTTGTCGCCGCGCGGATTGGAGCTGAACAACACGCCGTCAGTTTTTAGCGAGTGCCACAGCTCGCGCAGCACCCGCGGCAGCTCCTGGCTCGGCGCGTGGAACAGCGATGCGTTGGCGAAGATGCCGTCGAAAAAATCTTTCGGCAAATGAAGTTGCAGAAAATCCTGCTGCCAAACTTCGCAGCCGCTGTATTGTTGCGCCAGCTTGACGAACTCTGCCGCGCCTTCGAGGCCGATGGGTTCATGTCCCAGGGCGCGAAAGATTTTCAAATCGCGTCCGGGGCCGCAGCCGAAATCGAGAATTTTATACGGCGGAGTGCCGTGGATTTGTTCGAGCAGCGCTTGGCGGTTTTGGCTGACGTCGTGGTCGCGGGTGTCGGCCCAGAAGCGTTCGGCGCGGGCGTCGTAGTGGCCGACGGTGCGAGCGGTAATCTGCGCCAACTGTGCGTGGGTTAAGCGGGTGGCCATCAGCGGGCACCCTAGCTTGATTTGGCTGCCAATTCGAGCGGGAAAGTAAAGGCTTCGACTATCGCGCCTGCTCCCCCCAGATGTCGTTGCCGGAGTGATGTTCCCTCGACGCGAAGAATTCCCGCTGCATGCGATACAGTTCTTGGTTGCTCAGTTCGTCGTTGTGTTCAAGGCCTTTGGCGTCGGCGTAATGAAACTGCACGGAATTGGCGCCTTTGGAAACTTTGATCAAGGTCCCTTGAATTTTGTCGACTACCCGGCCGACGGTGCGCAGCCTTTCACTCAGGTCGTAGATGTCCGGATTGCCGTCATCGGCGTGACGGGCTGCGCTTTGGGCTGAATTTATGCGGTCAAGCGCATCTTGAGCATAGGTTCTCGTTTCTGGCTGGAACGACGTTGTGGCAGGAGCCGGAGCGCTCGTCTCTGACTTCTTGAAGAGGTTGCGCAATAGGCTAGCTTTCTCCGGTTTTTCCGGTGCCAAAGTTTTGGCACGCAGGTGGTATTGCACCTTGTAGGTTGCGCCGATGACCTCGATCTCCAGATTTTCAGGAAAGAGGCTGGCGAGATCTCTGCCAATCGCGCGCAGCGCGCGGGCATAGGTCTGGTCGATGGTATCTGAGCCGAACAGTTTCAGGTTGGCCATAAAGACGCTCCTTATCTTGCATCGGCTATCGTGCTGAAGCGCTTTAAGCGGGCGTCTTGACCTCGGGATTTAACAGCTTGAGCGCCTTGCCGTCGAGGTAATCGATGATGTTACTTAGCGCTTGCTCATAGCGCTCGCTCAATATTTCCACGGTGGCGTAGCCTCGGTGTGACATCAGAATGGCGTTGTCGAAGCGCCGCAACGGATGGTCCATCGGCAGCGGTTCCTGATCGTAAACGTCGAGGCCGACACCGGCCAACTGGCCGCTTTGCAGCGCCGCGATCATGGCTTTTTCATTGATAATCGGGCCGCGGCCGGTGTTCACCAAAAACGCTCCGCGCTTCATGAGAGCGATCTCCTTGGCGCCGATCAAATCGACGGTCTGGGGAATAAATTTCACGTGCAAGGTGACGACATCGGACTGGCGCAGGAGCGTCTCGAAGGGGACCGACTCGGCGCCCACTTCGGCGGCGCGCGCCGGCGTCAGCGATCGTGACCATCCGAGCACGCGGGTGTTGAACGCTTTCATGATGCGCGCGACTTCATTGCCGATGCGTCCCAGTCCCAAAACGCCGATGGTTTTGCCTTCCAGGCCAATGCCGGCGAGCGCGGGCCAGCTTTCTTCGCGCATGCGGGCATTGACCTGTGGAATCTTGCGCAGCAACGCGAGAATCAAACCAACCGTCAGCTCTTTGGTGGTCGCACCGCTGTCGCTCGGCGTTCCCGATATGGCGACGTTGCGCTCGGTGGCGGCCGGCAGATCGAGATGGACGCTGGTGCGGCCGGTTTGCGAAATAAATCTCAAATTGGGCAGCTGGCGATATTCCTTGGCGCTAAAACGGGTGCGCTCGCGCATGAGCAGCAGAATGTCGAAGTCGCGCAGGCGCTGGACGATTTTCTCCGAGCTATCCAGCCGTTCTCTTAGGATCGTAATATCGGCGCGCTCGGTGAGTTTCCGATAGGCCGGCACCGTGTCGGCGAGATTTTCGAAGTCGTCGAGAATGGCGACGCGGGGACGCTGAACTGGCATCGTGAAAATTCCTTTTGGACTAGAGGCTTGCCGTCACTTCCACCTCGCAGAACTTGCCCTCGGAGGAATAGCCGTCGACAAAGCAATATTCTAATTGCGGCACCTTGGCGCCGACATGGCGCGCAAAGAGTTCTTTTAAATGATCGATGGTCTGGCTGCGGTGCAGATAAAACGACACCCGCGCGACTTTGTCCCATGAACTGCCGGCGTCTTTTAACGACCCGGCGATTCTTGGAAAAATATTGTCGAACTGCGCGGCCAACGTCGGCAGCACTGTGGTGACGCCGGAAAGCACGACCACATTTTCGAGCACCAGAAAGCGAATCGGCACGATGGCGGGCTCGTACTCGACGATCGTTTTCGCCGCCGCGGGGCTCGTCGGCCGCATGGCGATCAAGTCGATGGCGACGTTCGCCGTGGAATCGAAGTGTCCCGGCGCAATGTAGCTGGAGCTGGCCGAACGCGCTTTGCCTGAGAGAACTCGCACGCGCTCGGTGCTGCCCAGGTCGCGGCTGGCGCGGTCGCGCCCCCACAGCCGGCTGCGCACGGTGTGGTCGAGGGACAAGCCGTGCCCGCGCAGCTCGCTGTCGAAGCGCTGAAAGAGCTGCTGCGCTTCGAGCGTGGCGTTGGCTGCCGGCGCGGCTTCGCCGCAGAGCTCAATAAACTCATGTCCTAACCAGGAAAAAATTCGTGTGCGCATGTGCGGGGACCTTCCATTCAGGCGAGGCGATCCTACCCCAGCTGAAATAGGCGATCAATGACGAAATACGGCCGCGTCATTTGATGAAATCGAACCACAAAGAGCCCAGCGCAGCACAGCCGCAACCGAATCGGGCAAGAAATTTAACCGCAAAAAGGACACGAAGATCACGAAGGTAAGAGAAGAGAGTCAAAAAGTTTTCTCCGAACTTCGTGTCCTTCGTGCGCTTTGTGGTGAGCTGAGAATTTTAGGGTTTGCGTTAGCTGCGCGAATTGTCAACTACAGTGGTACAAGGAAACACAAAAGGCGCTGCGCGCTCGGATTACGAACCGGAGAATTTAACCGCAAAGAGGGCAAAGTACGCATAGGCGCGCTGCGCGCGCTCGCAATCGGAGAATTAACCGCACGATGGGTTTTGTAGGGGCAGGCCTTGCGCCTGCCATGCGGACTACTTGAAGCTCAGGCGCAGCACGCGGTCGTCGTCATCGGTGGGGCGGCCGCGGCCGTCGCGGTTGCTGGTGAGGAGATAGAGGCTGCCGTCGGGCGCTTCGGCGATGTCGCGCAGACGGCCAAACTGGCGCGCGAAGTGGCGTTCGAGTTTTTCGACGCGGCGTGGGTTGTTGGGGTCGAGCACGACACGGTAGAGGGTTTGGCCGCGCAGACCGGTAAACAGCAGCGAGCCCGACCATGGCCCACGCCCGACAAACGCCGCGCCGCCGGGCGCCCAGGTTTCGCTGGTGCCGGCGTGAATGACCGGCGTTACCATGCCGTCTTTGGTTTCGTCGCCGCGAATGTCCGGCCAGCCGTAGTTTTTCCCCGGCTCGATGAAGTTCACTTCGTCGCGGCAGCAGCCTTGAAAGCCGCTTGGGCCGTGCTCGGTGGCGTAGAGGCGGTTGGTGCCGGGCTGCCACGCCAATCCCTGGGGATTGCGATGGCCGTAGGAGTACACGTACGAATCGGCGAATGGATTGTCGCCGGGAATCGTGCCGTCGCCGTTTAACCGGAGAATCTTGCCGCTCAGCGATTTCAGATCTTGTGAATAGCGCGTGGTTTGGGCATCGCCGGTGGCCCAGTAAAGCTTGCCGTCGGGGCCGAACTTGACGCGCCCACCGTCGTGGTTGTTGGCACCCGGGACGTTGTCGATCAAAACTTTGTCGAGCGTGCCTTTGCCGTTGGCGTCTTCGCGCAATCGGACCAAACGATTGGTCATGCGGCCGGCATCGTTCCGGTAAGTGTAAGCAGCGTAGGCGTAGCGATTCTGAGCAAATTGCGGATCGAGGGCCAGGCCCATGAGGCCGGCTTCGCTGGTGGCGGCGACCTCTAGAATCATCCAAGGTTCGGCGCGTAGTTGGCCCCGCTCGATGACGCGAATGCGCCCAGGGCGTTCGGTTAGAAACACTCTCTCGTCAGGAGCAAAGGCGATGGCCCACGGTGTGTCGAGCCCGGTGGCAACGGTTTGAACGGTAAGACCGGCCGGCGTTTCAGAGGATTGGCCGTTGGAAAGCTGGCAGGCGACCAAGAAAAAAAACGCCAGCAGCAGGGCTACGCATGCTTCCGGGAGGCGCCGCTCGACAGTTGCTTTCACCAGCTCAACCTCCCTGGGTAGTGCTGCCGGCGCTGGCGGCGGGCTTGTCCCAGATCGCCTTCAAGTCGGCAGAGTAGGGGAAGCGGATGCCGTTTTCTTCGAGAATCTTGCCAGTCGATTCCATTAGGTCCTTGCGATTAAACACCATGGTTTCGTGGGTCATGACGCCGGACTTGGAAAACTTGAAGGTGACCTGTTGGTCTTGCAGGTCGCGCAGCAGTTCGACCAGGTGGCGCAAATTCTTTACCGGCACGCCGTTCACTTCGCTCACAACGGCGCGGTTGGGATCGTCGTAACCCTTGGTGATGCGATGCGGGAACGCTGGCGACGAAACCACCACCAACTCTTCGCCCTCGAACAACGGGCGATCGAAACGGCGGGTTAGCAGTGGGCTCGGCCGCGGGCTCAGCGAGGTTGGCCGTTGGTTGCCGAGGCGTTCGAGGAAGTCTTGAGTCGTTTCCGAGAACACCAGCGGGCCATAGATAAAATAGCGCGGCGCGCGGCTGAGCAGGTAGGGAATCACCAACTCGCGCTGGGTGCGCACCGGCACCTGGACCTTTTGGAAGTCGCCGTTGCGGAAAATCGTCAGGGGAATGCGCCCATCTTTCGCGTGCCGTTGCACCAGATAGGACGCCGAAACCCGCAGGTCGTAGCGCACCGCCACCTTGCCGTCGGCGTCAATGGGTGAGTCGCCGATCTGCGTGATCACGTCCCATTCCTTGAGCGGGTAGTCGGCGTCGCGGCGATAGGGCTCCGAGACCATGACGCCGTTGATGCCTTTGGGCATGCCGAGCTTTTGCCGCAGCGCGTCATTCTCGACGGTCTGAATAATCTCGAACATTTGCGGCTTGCCATCGTAGCGGCCGTCGGCGATATCGGCGAGAAATAATTTGATCTCTTCGACGGGAATCAGGTAGCCGATATTTTGCGCGTTCTGGATCAAACTGAACACCAGGCCGACCAATTTGCCGTCCGTGACCGCCGGACCGCCGCTGTTGCCAAAGTTGAGCGCGGCGTCGACCTGAATGCGCAGACCGCTGGTCTGATAATAATAGTCGGTAAATTCGATGCGCGAGACGATTCCCTGGGTGACCGAAAGCTCGGTGCCGCCGGTCGGATAGCCGTAGACGTTGACAGCATCTTTGACGCGCGGCAGGTCGTCGGCAAAAGCGAGAATGCCGCGCTTGTCGAAGAAGGACTCGTCGTCGAGCTTCAGCACCGCCAGGTCCATGGATGGTGTCACTGCCTCGACGCGCGCCGAGATGAGATCGGCGGACTGGTTGGGCTGTACATAAATTTGGCTGGCGTAGCGCACCACGTGGGCGTTGGTGAGAATGCGCTTGCCGTCGATGACCACCCCCGAGCCTTTGACCTGTTGCGGGCTATTGCGCGTCCACGGCCGCAGCACGTCAGGGGTGTGATGGGTGGCATGGATCTTGACGACCAAGTCGCGCGTCCTGTCCTGCGCATGGGCCGCAAACGAGAGAAAAACGATGAAGGCGACTACTAACCCGCGAACGGCGAAACGGTGCATGGACTCTCCAATCTAGACTGACCTTTTCGGGGTACAGCGCGGTCAGTATATAGAAAAGCGCTGCCGGAGTTAAGCTCGAACTTTGGCCGCCGCCTTTGACTGTTGGTGGGCGGTCACGTACATCCAAATGAATCTGCCACCCATGGGTCCCGAAATCATCGCGCTGATCGCGTCGTTCTCCTACGCGCTATTTACCTTGTACGGCTGGTTTGGCCTGCGCTATTCGACCGCTTTGGTCGCCACCATCGTTTCGCTGGCTTCGCGCACGATTATCCTCTGGATCGCGGTCTTCTTGCTGGGAGGGATACCGGAGTTTGCCCAAAGCTCACTTTCGCTGTTTGTCTTTCTCGGTCTCATGCAAAGCGTCACGAGCCTGTTGACGTTTGTCGGGCTCCACAAGATTGGCACCGCGCGCAGCCAGCCGCTGCGCAATGCCTATCCGCTGTTTAGCGCGTTGATCGCTGTCGCCATCATGCAAGAGCAGGCCGGGGCATTGATTCTGCTCGGCACCATTCTTGTGGTCGGCGGCGTGATCTTGATTTCTTGGAAACCCGATGTGCCGCCGCCCGGGTATCGCTGGTGGCATATTCTCTATTCGCTTAGCGCCGGCGCCCTGGCCGGTGTCGCTTTTCCGCTCCGGCGTTACGGTCTATCGATCACCAACGAACCGGTGTTTTTTGCCGCCGTGGTCGCCGTGGTTTCTCTGCTCGGCGCGCTACCGGCGCTCAGTGTGTCGCGCGAAAAAACCGCGGTATGGAACAAGAAAGGCATAGTCTATTTTATCGTGTCAGGTTTCTTCGAAGCGGTGGGCGCGCTGTTGGCGCTGGTGGCGTTAAGCACCGGCCGCGTCGTGGTGGTTTCGCCCATCGTGGCCACCACGCCGTTGTGGAATCTGCTGATCGCGGTGATCTTTTTTAAAGATCGCGAAGAGGTCAACGCCCGCACCGTTGCCGGCACCATCGCGGTTTTTAGCGGCACCATCGCGATTGCGTTGGGCAGATAGAATCAACTTGACAGAATTTCAGGCGGAGCATATCTCATCAGCAACGGAGACTCTGTCGCAACGGCGAAATCAGCCGTTTTGTCATCCTGAGCGCAAGCGAAGGATCTGCTTTTTCGCGCGCCGCATTCAGCAGATTCTTCGGCTCCGCCTCATCTATGAATGGCGACACAGTCGCAACAACGAAGAGGAGAAAAACCATGTGGTATTTGACCATGCGCCGCGCCGTTAAGCCGCGCTCGGAGTGGACGGTGAGTTTGGATCAGCACCTGGTCTGGATGAAGCAGCAGCATGATGCCGGCAAGATCTTGTTCTCGGGTCCGACCACCGACCGTAAATTTGGCGTTTACGTCATTCGCGCGGAGTCGAAAGCCGAAGCGGAAAAAATCGCCGCGAGCGACCCCTATACCGTCGCTGGTTTTACGGCTTTCGATCTCTACGAATGGGAAGTGCACCAGATCATGGGCGCCGGCAACTTTACGGCGGCGGGTTTGGGACACTAGTAGGGGGAGGGAGAGAATTATGAAAGCGGAAAGCGGAAAACGGAAAATCGGTCCTAGGCTTGAGGCGCGAGGCGCGAGCTCGAACTTAGTCCGGCTCTTGGTTGGTGCGGCGATTTTCTTTTTTAATTTTCACTTTTTAATTTTTAATTCTGTGTTGTTTGCTCAGTCCGATTGGAAGAAACAATGGGAAGCCATCGTTGATGCGGGCAAGAAGGAAGGCGAAGTGGTTATCTACGGGCCGCACAATCCGGCCTATCAGCAAGTCTGGTCGCTGTTTCAGAAATCTTATCCCGAGATCAAATTCAACTTTGTTCCGGGCAAAGGTGCCGATCATGCTCAGCGTATCGTCGCCGAGCGGCGCGCCGGGAAATATCTCGCCGATTTGATCATGGGCGGTTCGTCGACCTATGCAGCCTTTGCGCCGGGAACCTTGGAGCCATTGAAGCCGCTGCTGCTGTTGCCGGAGGTGACCGACCTTAACAACTGGTTCGACGGCAAGCTGCACTTTGCCGACCCGCAGAACCACGCCGGGCTGATAATCTCCGGCGAAATCGGCACGCGGCGCGGTTCGTACAATACCAAGCTGCTCGATCCCAAAGAGATTCGCTCCTGGTGGGATTTGTTGAATCCCAAGTACAAAGGCAAGATCGTCACCTTCGATCCGCGGGTTGCCGGCGGCGGCGGCGAGACGTTTTTGTTTTTCTATTATACGCCGTCTTTAGGCGAAAAGTTCATCGCGCGGATGCTCACGGAAACCGACATTTTGATGACCCGCGACTTGCAGCAAGGCACCGACTGGCTAGCTTCGGGAAAAGTGGTTTTTCAAATCGGCAGCGGCCAGCCGGTGATGAAGGCCAACAAACAAGGGCTGCCGGTGGATTTGATGCCGCACCCGCTCAAAGAAGGTGAGATCATGGGCGGCGGCTCCTGCTGCATGGCGGTGATGAGCAAGGCGCCGCACCCCAACGCGACCCGCCTGTTTGCCAACTGGATTGTCTCGCGCGAAGGGCAGATCGCCTGGCAGAAGGCGACAGAGGTCAACTCGCTGCGCGTCGACATTCCGAAGAACGATCTGCCGCCCGACGACGTGCCGCAAAAAGGCGTAAACTATTTCATGCTGAACTCCTCCAAGTACAACGGCATGGAAGGGCGCAAGGAGTTGCATCGGATTGTCAACGAAGCGCTGAAGAAAGCGGGAAAGAGCTAAAGGGCAAAGGGGGCTAGAAAGGATTCGGATTGGTCTCGCGCAAGGCGCAAAGGCCGCAAAGATAGGATCAAATTGTCGCGCGATTCCGCGCGCCCGTCATGATTTAGAGGTTTAGATGCAATCGGTTGGTTTAATTGGTTTGGGCAACGCCGGGCGGCCCATGGCCGAGCGCATTCGCGCCAAGGGCTATGCGCTGAGCGTTTACGACATCGACTCCGCGGCTGTTGCTGCCGCGGAAAAACTCGGCGCACGCGGTGCGAAATCGGCCGAAGATGCGGTGGCCGACGTGACGATTACGCTCTTGCCGTCGTCGGTGGAGGTGAACCGGGCGGTGTTTGGGCCCGGCGGCGCCTTCGCCGCGCTCGGCGCGGGTAAGACGTTGATCGATCTGAGCGGCACCGATCCGGATTGTGCGCGGGAGTTGCAAACCCGGCTGGGCGACAAAGGCGCAGCGTTTATCGGCGGCACGATCCACGCGAGCGGCGCGCCGGCGATCTCCATTCCATCGGGGCAATTTTCAATTGTCGTCGGCGGTGACAAAGCAAAACTTGAAGCTGTGGTGCAAGTGCTCAACGACATTGCCCAAACGATTATTTGCCTGCCCGAACCGTGGATGCCCAAGGCATTTAAGATCGCCGTGATTCTCTACGCGACTACCAATAACATCGTGACCGCTGAAGTTTGCTCGTGGCTGACCGCGCAAGGCGCCGACCCAAAGCTCTTCTTGAAGTTATTACAAACCACCGGTTCGACGCCGACGGCAGCGCGGCTCGAGGAATTCATGAAGCGCAACAACAACAACGGCGGCGCGCTGAGCAACAGCTACAAAGATTTCCGCCAGGCTTTGAAAGTAGCGGCGAACTTGGAAATCCCCATGCCGCTGGTGTCGATGGCGAATCAGATGCAGGAGATGGGACGGGCCAATGGCCTGACTCGTTTCAACAGCCCAGCGGCGATGGGCAAATTGTATGAACTGATCACCGGGACGGATCTCAGTGCGGCGAACACCGGTTCCGAGCGCAGCGTACGCGAGAAGGGCGAACCGCGGGTAGTTTGGCTCGAATAAGCACGGCAGCTGTTGGGTCGCTAAGCCAACCTACGCCGGTCTATCTGGTGAGGGCGATCGTCTTTGGGTTTATTTATCGATAAAAATTTTTGATAAACCCGCTTTGCTCCACCTGCCTTAGGATCGACACGTCAACGAAATCTTCCGGCTTATAGTTCTTCGCTTTCGGCACTTGGGTGGCGATTTCATCGAGTATCGGTTGAATGCCCTCAAGGTTTGGATAGGGCACGCGTTCGTACAGGTTGGAAAAGACTCGGTAAGTGTCCTCCAGCATGCCGCTATCGTTGGAGCGAAGCGATTTGGCCATAACCTTGAGCGAAAACTCGCGGTCGGTTTTGATCAAATGCAGCCCTTCGATAATGGCTTTGGTCAACTGCGTGAAGGTGTCGCGCTCTTTGCGCAGCAGCGCCTCGCGGGTCGCGATGACCGTCGTGGCGTATTTGAATTCCTGACCGAGGTTAGCCAGTTCGACGAAACCAAACTGGCGCCGCGCAATGTAAGCGCGCGCCGGGTCGAGCACGGCGGCATGCACGCGCCGCTTATCCATCGCGGCAACGCTTTCGACGTAGCCGCCGGTGCCGAGAAATTTGACATCGTTTTCGATCTTCCATTTCTTTAACAAACGCTGCGTGAGTAAAGTCGGTGAGCCGCCCAGGCTGCCGACACCGATGACTTTGCCTTTCAAATCTTCGGGCTGTTTGATTTCCGGGACGGCGACAATCGATAGGGTGAATGAATTCAATAAACCGAGCGTGAGCACAACGTCTGCGCCCTCGATGCGGGCGCGCATGGGCGTGGTCGCAGACAAGCTCGTGGCCATGGCGTCGCCGGACAGCAGTAGCTGGACTTGCCGCGAAGCGGCTTGAATGCTAAGGATCTCGACATTCAGTCCATGTTTCTGAAAGAGCCGCGCTTCCTGGGCGGCCCAAAGCGGGAGCTGGGCCGAGCCCAGGCTTACCGAGAGGCGAAAGGGCTTCAGCTCTTGTGCAATCGCGTTTTGAGTAAAAAACATTCCGGCTGTCATCGCGGCGGTGAAAACCGCAGCAAAAGAGCGAAGTGGATTTGAGGCCATGACTTTCTCCATAAAGAAGATCAACCGCCCAAGTCAAGTTGAGGGCCGAAGCTAATTGACAGAGCGGGCCACCTGCAATAGCTTGGGCGACACAAAAATGCTGGAGTAGCTTTGTATGTCGAACAGTTTTCTGGGTGCAATGGCGGTTTTAGAAGGTGCGCGGGCGGCGATGCGCGTCGGCGGCGTCAGCTCGGGCGAGCGGGTTGGTTTTATTGTCGACCTCCGCGTTGAAGCCGAAGTGATCCAAGCGTTTTTCACCGCTGCCAAGGAACTTGGCGCGACGCCGTTTCTCTGCATGGTCGAACGCGGCAGCGGCTACGGCCCGCCGGACGAGTTTATCGAGGCGATCAAAACCGCCAACGTTTTATACTTTTCCTGGGAGATGGCCAACTCCATCGTCATCAAACAGCTTCGCTCCGAGATGGGCACTCGCTGCGTCGGCTTCCCCCATTGCCGCACCGCGGCGCTGCTGGCCGACGATGCGGTGACGTTTCCCCTTGATGTGCTGTCGGCGATCTATCCCAAGACCTGGGATGTGCTGCGCACCGGCAAGGACGTGCAGATCCACATCACTGACCCCAAGGGCACCGATTTCCACACGATACTTACCAAGGACGATGTCGACAACAAATTTGCCGGCGATCCGCGCTACACGGGTCAAATCGTCGCCAACAAGCCGGGGTTTGTCAGCCACTTGCCCGTCGGCCACGGGCCTAACGTGATCAGCCCCTCCGAGCCGCTCAATCCGGCGAGCGAAGGTATTGTGAAGCTCGACGCGATCACGCTGGCGCCGGGAGTCTATCGTGGCTGGGCCGGTGATTCCTGTTATCAGCAACCGGTGACTTGCCACATCAAAGCTGGACGGATTACTGCGATTGAGGGCGGCAAGGAAGCCGATGCGTTCCGCAACGTGGTCGAGCGCGACCTGGAGAATATCTGTCAGCTGCGGGAGATCGGTCTGGGGCACAATCCCAAAGTGCCGACGTTTCGCGGCGAGCGCGGCTATCATGGCGCCAACCATGCGGGGGCGGTGCACTGGGGCTTCGGCGGCGGCCATCAGAAAAAGCGCATCCATGTGGATGCGATCATGTTCCAAGCGACAATCCTTGCCGACGGGAAACCTTTTGTGGAGCGGGGCCGCTTGAAAGCGTTGGACGACCCGGAGATTCGTAGGCTGGCGAGCCAGCACGGCGACCCAGACCGGGTGCTGGCAGAGGCTCTCTAATTCGTTGCGGCGACCGATGGGTCGCCCGTCTTTGCGATTAGCGCAGCAATTGCCCGAAACCGGGCACGGGGACTTTCATCCCCAAGACTTTCATTACCCACCATAACGACGCGGCAGTGCTGGAGATCGCTAGCCGGCCGGTATCGTCTTCCAACTCCTGAGTGTAAGCCACCGTGCGCCAGCGACCTTGCAAGAGCATGCTGTCGACATCGGGCTGCTGCTTAAACAGTTCGCGCGCGACTTTGTACGATGAGTAATCGGGCAGCTTGGCTTGGTCGACCGGTTTGTTGACTTCTAGACCCTTGATGGCGAGTACTCTCACGCCGCCGTCTTCATAATATTTTTTGACCAGCTCGTTGATCGAGGCTTTGTATGCCGTGGCGATCACGGTCGTGCGAATCTTCAAGTGCTTCATGGCTTCCACGGTCGCGCTCATGGCGGTGCTGACCGGCAGGCCGACCTGCTGGGATAATTTCGCCATAACTGCTTGCTCGAATTGATAGCCGCGCTGGGTGCCCAGCGTGATGCCGCCCAACAGGATGGCGTCGCATTCTTCGGCTTTGAAAATTCCCAAGCCGGCGCCCAGGGCGTCGATCGCTTTGTTGAATTCTTCGGTGGTATGCGCCTGGACGTTCAGTCCTGACGAAACGATGGTGAAACCTTTGGGTAGAATTAGATCCCAATCCGAAGGTGTCTCGAAAACCGATGGTGACAGATAGCCGATGCGCGCTTTCCAACCGGACATTGAATAGACTCCAAAAGTTAAATTGTTTTCTTTTACCGTACCTACACGGCGATGGGAAGGGGTTTGCTTTTACTCAGAACATCCTTTACTTATTTCGCGTGCCCTGCCATATCTACTGATTACATTGATGTTTTTTGCTCTTGGTTCGTCAAACAGATGAGTTGCCAGGATTTTCAGAACGAAAGCGCCAATTAGGAACGGATAGACACTTATGGAGAGAATCCACCAGCTGCTTAGCACCGGGATGAAGCCGATATTATTGACGTTTTTGCTGCTCACGTTGGCGAGCCAAGGCGCTGTGCGGGCCGCCGATACCCTTGAATACAACCGGCGAGCCACCGCTACGGCACAGATCATGGCGGGCATCACCCCAGCGGTGGGCGATCCGGCGATCGACAAACTGATTAAACTTGAAGGTTTCGCCGAGCATCAGAAGTGGATGGCCGGCCAGTGGGCGCAGGTGCGCGGCCGCATGCAGACGATCGAGACTTGGCGGCAACAGGAAGTGAAGATTCCGGGGTCGAACAAAAAAAACCTGCTCTATCCGTTTAGCGGGCCCGATTTTCTCAATGCCTACGTGTTGTACCCGGATCACGCCAAGTACGTGTTCTTCAGTCTCGAGAGGCCAGGGACTCTGCCGGATTTGGAGTCGGTCACCCCAGCTCAGTTCACCCGTTTATTGCAGGACGTGCGCGGTGCCTTTCGCGAGATATTTGAACGCAACTATTTCATTACCTCTTACATGGGCAAGCAGCTGACGACGCCTTGGGTACGTGGCACGGTGCCAGTGATGGCGACGATGATGGCGCTGATGAACATGCGCATCGTGCGGATCGAGCCCGTCGATCTTTTTCCCGAGCTGACGCGGCAATATGAAAATCCCCAGGGCGACCGTCCCGCCCTACCGCTGCGCGGTGTGCGCATTGAGTTTGCCAACGGTAATGGCGCGCTGCAGCAGCTCTCTTATTTTTCGCTCGATGCTACCGACAGGGCGCTGCGATACTACCCCGACTTTATCAAGTGGGTGGGCCAACCCCGGCCGGCGAGTGCGCTGATCAAGTCGGCGTCTTATCTCCTGCACGACAACCAATTTTCTCAAACCCGCGCTATGGTGTTAGAATCGGCCGATATGCTGATCCAGGACGACACCGGCATCCCGTATCGGTTCATCAGCACGCCGCCTTGGCAGGCCAAACTCTATGGCAAATATCAAAAGCCGATCAAGCCGATGGAGTGGGGCTATCAAAAGGATTTAGACAGCGCCTTCAAGACCAAAGCGGTGACGCCGGATTTGCCGTTCCCCTTTGGCTATCATTGGAAGGGGGGCCAATC